>NZ_CAZEQR010000050.1:0-152336 GCF_964513795.1 Tenacibaculum sediminilitoris
AAAGTATTATACCAAAAGGACCAGAACATGTTTATGTAAGTGATATAACATACATTAAAAGTAGAGACAAAACACATTACTTGTCATTAGTTACAGATGCTTATAGTAGAAAAATAATGGGCTATAAACTTAGTGATGATATGGGAGCTGAAAATGTAGTGCAAGCTTTTAATATGGCAGTTAAGAATCGGAACAACAACAACAACAACGAATTAATACATCATTCTGATAGAGGATTACAATATTGTTCTTCTATTTATCAAAAGGCTTTGTTAAAAAATAATGTAAAACCATCAATGACTGATGGATATGATTGTTATCAAAACGCATTAGCCGAGCGTATTAATGGAATATTAAAACAAGAATTCTTAATTTATAAATGTAATAATGGAAAGGAACTTAAACAATTAATTAAAGAGTCTATAAATACATATAATAACAAAAGACCACATTTAAGTCTTAACATGAAAACACCTAACTTTGTACATAACAAAAAAACCAGAGAAGTTAACTTCTCTGGTTCAATATAATTTTTTAAATAACTGTCAACCTATTTTAGGACGACTCAACTGTTTTATTCTCTACACTAATTTCAGAACCTTCTAGTAAAAATATAGAGCTAGGTTTTTGACTCTGTAAAAAAGAAAAATGCTCTCCATAAGTAGCAGAAAAATCAACATCTATTATGTAATCTGTCACTGGATAATATCCCCAAGTTGGATGCTTCACTTCGTACTCAGTTGTTCCATTTTTATCCTTAGCATATCCCCAATAATGCTCTGCTATAAATTCAATTTCTGTATTCGGTTCAATAGCTACTAATTTTGGTAGGCTTTCAACTGATATTGAATTCCAATTCCTGTTTATTTTCCATTGATAAGACATTTTAAACTTATCATCTTTCTCTAGCCAACTATGTTTTATAGGTAATGTTTGGTAGTTTTCCTTATAAATTGTATTGGCTACAAATGTGATAGCTGGTTTAGGTACTATCTCTTTTATAAAGACTACCCCTCTTTTACCTTCTCTTTTCACATAAAACCGAAGATTAACTTCTTCAAAATTTACATGAAAAGGAATTTTCACCCCTAATAATTTAGTATTTAAAAACATGAAACCGACAACACTTATATAACATTTGTTTTCATAAAAGTCTAACTCAGTTCCTTTAGGTATATACTCTTTTAGTACTTCTGTATTTACCTCATAATTTATCATGACTAATTTTCGCCATTCTGCTTTTAAAAAACTCATATAATTTTATTTTTTAATTAAACCATATATTCCAAGTTACTGCACTTATATATACCCAAAAACATGTAAAAAAAACGTGAATAGCTGTTTCTAATTTTTTACCTCTCCACAACTTTGGGGAATACACAAATAATTGTATAAATAATCTGATAGACCAAAAAACTGCAAAACCAAGTATGATTTTTCTTCCCAGGTTTGTCTCTATCAATTCTTTACTTTCTAACACTAAAATACTTCCCATTAAAAACACTGTTAGTGCAATAAAAAAAGTATGAACCATCATCATTTGTTTATTCATTAGGCTAAGGTCCTTTAACTCATCTTTCCAATTAAAATATTTAGGAAAAACAACATGCATTAAAGCTAAAAGCATTAACAAATATCCAATAATCTTTAAATGAACTTCCATAGTAATTTTTATTTTTTATTAATTTTTTCAAGAACAAAAACCGACATAAATGGTGTGAATTTTATCTCTTCTTTTAGTTTAATGTTAGCTTTATCAAATACACTTTTCCAAGTTTTTTTTGAAAAGAAATGCATAAATCCTACTGAAAATGCTAAAAAATTAGGTAAATCTCTCAAATGCTCTACAACCAAAATCTTTCCTTGTTTTTTTAAAACTCTAGAACATTCATTAAAAAAAAGCTCTTTTTCATCATTAGACCTCACTTCATGAGCCGCCGAGAGTAAAAACAAAATATCAATAGATGAATCTTTTAATGGAATTTTACCTGTGCTAATCGATTTAGTGTCTGGATATACCCTACTCACTTTTCTTGCTCTTTTTATGGCCTGTTCAGTATGCCTTGTTTGATCGTAAAAATCAAAAACCTGCAAATTTGATGATTGAAACTTATTTTTTAAAATGAAACTAGTCTCATCAAAACCTGCGTTAATATTCACAAGGTTATTATTACCTTTTAAGTTGATATTATCTACCCACTTAAAATCATAGTATTTCGAAAAATCATATACATAAGCAGAGACTAGCAAGGGGGCTAACAATCCGTATATAATAATTACAACTAAAAACCACTTTAGGTAATCATTATAGCTAAATAAATAGTGCCCCAAAACAACCGTTAATAAAGCTATTAAGCCAATGTAATAAAAGTGCCTATTGAAACTAAGTATGTTTAATACTCCTTGAAACTTTCTTCTTCTTATTTCCATAATTCAATTTTCCCTTTTTTCCAATAATATGGAACGCTTTTAATAATAAATGAGTTAGCAACTCTCACATTTTTTAATCCAAGGTCTTTTATAAATGAGAAATTATAATCGACAATTTCAATAGGCTTTGGTTTCCAATTATTTCTTACTCCCTCAATAATTAATACTTCTTTTTTAGGTTTATTATACGTAAAAGTAAATGGTAAAGGCCCCGCAAAGTGCCTTGCTTCTTTCCAATCAGAAAAAGGCGAAAATTTCGGTAATGACACATCACTTCCTTTATCCTTAAACACTATTTTAAAATCTGATTTTTTTGAGCTAATACTTATTTTAATATCTAGATTAGTCTGCTCAATATCAGAAGTTGTGTAGTTATAATGAGTAAATAAATTGCCGGCTATCTCCATTCTTTTACTATTCGTTTCCGATTTTAAAATATACAGTCCTCTTAATTTTCTTCCTTTTGAATTGGTATATCTCACAAAAATGCGATAGCCAATTAAAAAGAAGTCACTCCCTAAAATTTTTGGAAATCCTTTTGGTCTCAAATTATTAGTTTGCACCATAGCTACTGCTAAAAAAGCCCACTGATTATTAAAGGTATCTAAGTCCAAACACTCAGGAATAAAGTCTTCTAAATGTTTCTTTGGTATTGCAAAAGTTGTAACAATTGAAGTTTCAAAAAATGCTTCAACAGCAAATGGATGATTTTTTAGTATCTCTTTCATGCTATAGTATTTTTAGGATTTAACTTAAATTCATTTACATAAACTATAAATACAAACAAAGCAGCAAAAACTATATTAAGCTTACCCCAGAGTAGTATGTCTGAAGTAATCATAAACTCAATTACATTCATTATTGAAACAATTACAATCTGTATTATTGCATTTAACTTTGACTTATAGTTTGATAGGATCCACACAACCATTGTTATTTCTAACATTCCTATGACAAGAGTTAATTCTCTTGAATAGTCATTACTTACAATTTCCCTTACTATTTGTTGATGCCTTGGAACTAGATTAAAAATTTTACAAAAGAGTCCATTAATCAACCAAACATTGGCTATTAAAAAAGTAAGTAGTATATGAATATATTTTTTATACATATTAAATTTTCAGAAATTTTTGAAAGTTTGTGAACAAATTTTTTTTACTTTTTTATCATTTTGGTAAAGTTAGATAACAACCAATGCTCATCAGCTTTAATTGCTTTCTCCAAAATACCATTAACTGTTTTAGTAACTGATGATAAATCATTCATTACTTTTTTAAAGGCTTCTGCTTCTTCTGAGTCTTCTTTCACATCTTCTTGTAACTCATCCAAAACTTTTAAAACTGGTTCAATTTCCCTTTTCTTACGCTCTTTTGTTACCTGCTTAAATAGCTCCCAGATATCCTTATCTGCCACAAAAAACTCTTTTCGTTCTCCAACTACAAACTCTTTACTTACAATTCCCCAATCAATCAAAGCACGAACATTCATGTTTACATTACCTCTAGAAATTTTTAAGGTTTCCATAATTTCATCAGCAGAAAGTGGTTTTGTTGAAACTAATAATAAGGCGTGCACTTGTGCCATCGTTTTGTTTATTCCCCAACTAGTGGCTAAACTACCCCAAGTATGAATATATTTTAATTTTGCGTCTTCTAATTTCATACCACAAACATACAACAATTTATTAAACTTTCAATAATTACTGAAAATAAAATATTTAAAAATTTATCTTTTCTCTTGTAATAATTTTACTTTTCAGAATACATATCAATAAAACATAGTTTTGAGTAACGATTTTTATATAACATCCATTTTACCACATGCTGGTATTATTATTAAAATATGTAGAGCTTATACGGACTCTCAAGAGGATTTTGAAGACTTTTATCAAGAGTCCTGTTTACAAATATGGAAAAGTAGAGATGCATTTCAGAACAAATCTAAATGGTCTACTTGGATTTATAGAATTACGCTAAATGTTTGTTTAACCTTAGCTAAAAGAAAGGCTAAAAAAGAATATTCTTTAGAAAAAACTCCCAATTTATCAGAGGATAATAGAGCTTTTCAAAACGAAGATTTAAACTTGTTATACGATGCTATTAAAAAATTATCTGAAGTCGACAGAGCGATAATTTTACTGCATTTAGAAGAAAATCCTTACAAAGAAATTGCTGCAATTATTGGAACTAGCGCTAACAATATTGCAGTACGCATTAACAGAATTAAAAAACAATTAAAAATATTATTAGATGGAAAAATCAATTGAAAAAAGATGGAATGAAGCTTTTATTAATGAACAATCATTAATAGCTCCAAAAATCAACAATATATACAACCAGAAATCTAAATCGGTTATTAATAAAATTAAAAGAACCTACGAGTTTGACAATAAAGGATTGCTACCTATGGCAGGAATTGTAGTTATTGGGGGAATTCTCTTATCTGAAACTATTATTGGTGCATACGGTGCTTTTTTAATCTTAAGTTTGTATTTCTTTAACTCGAGATTACTAAAAAGGTTTAACTCTATCGATGTAAAGTCCGATAATTTAACTTATTTAAAAAACTATAGAAACGTAATTAACTTAGTATCTAAAGCCACAAAAAAGTTATTTGTTTTTGCAATTCCATTAGCTATTGTATCAATTTTCGCTCTGGCTTATGCTGTTAAAGAAAAAAGCTTTCTATCTAACTATATTTCCAGTGACTCTTCATTCTTAGACATTATAGGAGTTGGACTCATTGTAGCAATTGTAACTGGAATTATTGGTTTCGTGGTATACAACATATCTACTCGAATTTTATATTATAGTCTTATATCAAAACTCGATGATATTATTAAAGAAATGGAAGAATTAAAAACCTCTTAATTAATCATAAACCAGAATTATTCTTTTATAATTCTGGTTTATTTTTTGTCTTAGTTCGTTTGCGAAGTTTAAAGATTCTATCATCGTAATAGGCCTTCAATTCCTCTACAAATGACATAGGGTTTTTGTACGTTGTTAAAACTTTGTAAGTATAACTATCTAACAAATCAGTTAGTTGTTTTTCTAAACGCTCAATCTCATTTTTTAAATAAGTAGCATTACTAGTTGTTTTTTTTACTAATGAAATGTCTTTATTAAAATTCATCATCGTATTACCTCCAAAGATATGTGCATGAAAAGCTTCTAGTTCTTCCAAACTTCCATTTTGATATATTTCAATCAGTTTTGTTGTCGTTTCCAATGCTTTTTGTTGCTCTTTTTCTTGCATTGAAAATTTATCAGGATGCACATACAACATTGCCTCTTTATATAATCTTTTCTTCTCTTTTTGATTTGTTTTTTCTGCTACTTCTTTTTTTGAAATGGGTACAATACCTATAGGTTCTTTGTAATTTTTGCCTTTTCGTTTTTGCACCAATCGTTTTTCTTTCTTAGCTTTTTTTTGTTGCTTATATAAAATGGTTAGCTCTCTTTCTTCTATTAATAAATCGGAAATTGCATTCCGTAACGACTGTTCAAAAGGGAATAATTTAGATTCTATTGCTGCAATTTCAGACTCCACCTTTTTAATTCTCTCTTGTAATTTAGAACCTGTATCTGACTTATCTTTTATAGGGAAATTTTCTTTACTCATTATAATCTTTTTTATCTTTTCCTTTGCAAAATAGTCAATCCTACTCTTATTTTTTCATACGATACTTTCTCTCCTAAAAACTCAAAATAGGGTTTTAAAGTTGTTTCATTTTTCAATACTTTTTTTGCATTTGCTACCAAAGCTAACGTATCTGCTTCTATAAATTCATCTAAACTCACATCTTTTCCTTCTAAATACAATTTAGATAAATGAGAAAAAATAGTGGTAGGTTTTAATCCTCGGTTTTCAGCTATCTCTTCAACTGTAAAACCTTCTTTGTATAGCTTAAAAGTCTCTAAAGTAGTGTCTTTTTTAGTTCGCTTCTTCTCGTTTAAAAAAGTTTTAATCTCTTCCATAAACTCAGCTCCATATACTTCTAACTTTCTTTGACCTACTCCGCTAATAGCTAAAAATGCTTCATCTGTCTGAGGTCTTTCATTTTCTATTTCTTTAAGTGTGGCATCGTTAAAAACCAAATAAGCTGCAATATCTTCTTCTTGAGCAATTCGATAGCGTAGTTTTCGTAAGCGTTCGAATAGTGTATCTTTAACCGCTTTTTTCTTTTTCTCTTTTGTTATAGTTTTTACTTCCTTTTGAAATTCAACAGGTGTAGTTAATTGTACTTTTTCTCCTTCAAAAAGCACTTTACTAGAAAAATCTGTGAGTTGTAAACTATTGTTTAAATGAAAGGCTATTTGACAATACCCCTGATTGGTTAACTGAACTAGATAATGTTGCCAATCTCTCCAAGAAATATCTTTTCCAACTCCATACGTTTTTAACGTTTGATAATTCTTATCTAATACGGCGGCATTTTTCGCGCCTCTTAGCACGTCAATTACCATACCCATAGCTTCTTTTTCTTGCAATCGATAAATCGCAGATAGTCCTTTCTGAGCTATAACAGTTCCATCAAAAAACTGAGGAGGATTCTTACATACATCACAGTTTCCACAATTCTCTTCTATCAATTCTCCAAAGTAACTCAATAATATTTTCCTACGACAAACCGTGGCTTCAGCGAATTGCTTCATCCTTTCTAATTTTGCCTCCTGTACTTCTTTATTTCCTGTATTTTCAATAAACTGACGTAATTGAATAACATCTGCATAACTGTGAAATAATAATGCATTTGCTGGTAATCCGTCACGACCTGAACGTCCAATTTCTTGATAATACCCTTCAATGTTTTTAGGCATATTATAATGAATCACCCATCGAACATTAGATTTATCGATTCCCATTCCGAAAGCAATGGTTGCACAAATTATCTCACAATCATCTTTGATGAATGCTTCTTGCGTTTTTGCTCTCTCTTCAAAAGGCAATCCTGCATGGTAAGCTTTGGCGTTAATGTTGTTTTGTTGTAGCTTTTTCGTTAATTGCTCAGTAGCTTTTCTACTCAAACAATAAATTATTCCAGCTTCATTTGGTCTTCTTTGAATAAATTTTATGATTTGTTGTACTCTATCATTCGCTGGACGTACCTCTAATGCTATATTTTCTCTATTAAAAGAACTTATAAATTGAGCTGCATTTGGAACGGATAGTTGTTCTAAAATATCTTGCTGTGTTGCTTTATCTGCCGTAGCTGTTAATGCTACTATTGGGGTTTCTGGTAACGACTGTTTAAGGAATGCTAATTGTTTGTAAGAAGGACGAAAATCATGTCCCCATGCAGAAATACAATGTGCTTCATCAACAGCTATACAGCTTATATAAGATTGATTTAATACATTGTGAAGCAATGATAAGCTTTCAGGTGCAACATATAATAGTTTTATATTTTTAGAAGCTATTGCTTCAAATACTTGTTGCTGTTCTTCTACTGATTGGCTACTATTAAAATAGGTTGCAGAAATACCATTAGCCTTTAAACTATCTACTTGGTCTTTCATCAAAGCTATTAATGGAGAAATGACTAAAGTAACTCCTTCAAAAAACAAGGCTGGTAGTTGATAACAAATAGATTTCCCTCCCCCTGTTGGCATAATAACCAACGTGTCTTTTTTTGCTAAGATATTTTCAATAATAGTTTGTTGTTCTAAACGGAAGCTATCGTATCCAAAATTTACCTTTAATTTTTCTAACAATTCTTGTTCTGTAATCTGCATCATTTGGCAAAAATAAGGATAAAAAAAATCTAAAAGAGACCTTTTATAAGTTGACTACATATCACTTTTAGTTAAAAAAAATTAAATATCCTACTAAAAATAAGGAGTTTAATATTTTTTTTTATATTGGGAATATAAAATAGATTTCATGAAAAAAATTATATTCTTATTTGTTGCTTTACTAGCCTTTAATTTATCTGCTGATTCTCAAACGAAAAAATTAACCATTCAAGTTACCGATGAAAATAACACACCTGTAGCTGGTGCAATTATACTTTTAGATAATGTTAGACAAAAGAGGTGGACTAATGCGAAAGGTGAATACAAAATAAAACTGGAAAAAAAACCTAAGCAAGTTAGTGCATATTCACCTAAAATAGGTATCATTAAGGTAGCATACAACGGTGAAAAAAAACTTATCTTGAAAATAAAGGAAGGAAATGACCATTATATTTCCGGTGATACAAGAAGTAAAAACATCAACCCTATTCAGTACAGAGATATTTACGATTATCTCAGAGGCCAAGTAGCAGGGGTTAATATAACGGGGTCTAATAACATCAATATCAGAGGTTATAATAGCATTAATGGAAGCACTACACCTTTATTTATTTTAAATAATACTGCAGTTAATAAAACAATTTTTAGCAATATAGTTCCTACTACAATCAAATCTATAAGAGTTCTTAAAGGACCTGAGACCGCAACCTATGGATCAAGGGGGGCTAACGGAGTTATTATAGTTCAAACACGTTAAAGTAAAAAAACGAGTTTAAAACTCGTTTTTTTTATATTTTATTTATTTCTACTTAGAAACATAGTTAGCTTTTATAAAACTTACAAAATCACGAATTCCTTCAACCCCTTTTTTTCCTAACTCTTTAATGAATGCGGATCCAATAATAGCTCCATTTGCATATTCGCAAGCTGTTGTAAATGTTTTATTATCTGAAATACCAAAACCTATAATAAGCTTACTTTGTAATTTCATAGCTTTAATCCTTTTAAAGTAATTAATTTGTACTGATGAAACCTCCCCTTTTGCTCCTGTAATAGATGCCGAAGCAACAACGTAAATAAAAGCTTTTGTTAAAGAATCAATTTTACGAATACGCTCTTCAGAAGTATGTGGTGTAATTAAAAACACATTCGTAATTCCATGATTTTCGAATAATTGTTGATAGTGATTTTCATATTCAACCATTGGTAAATCTGGAATAATAATAGTGTCTATTCCACATTCTTTTACTTTTTTACAAAATTTATCTTCTCCATATTTGATAATCTGATTCAAATACCCCATCAACACTAAAGGTGTGGTATTAGATTCTTTAATTGATTCTAACTGTTGAAAAACCACATCGAGATTCATGCCATTTTTCAATGCTGTATCACTACTATGTTGAATAGTTGGCCCGTCAGCTAACGGATCTGAATACGGTAAACCTACCTCTATAAAATCTACTCCATTATCACTTAACTCGGTAATAATTTTTGTTGTATTTTCTAATTGAGGAAAACCTGCTGTAAAGAAAATAGATAGTAAATTATTTTCTTTTTGTTTAAATATATGTTGAATTGAATTCATCGTTTTTATATATCGTTTAATGTAATTAGCGAAAGGTTGTTACCCACTTTCGTTCAGAATCACAGATTACTTCAAATATTTAATGTATGTTTCTAGATCTTTATCACCTCTCCCTGATAAATTCACCACAACTACTTGGTCTTTCTGTAAATCCATTTTAGGTAATACAGCCAATGCGTGAGCACTTTCTAATGCTGGAATGATTCCTTCTATTTTTGTTAACTCATACGCAGCCTCTAATGCTTCTTTATCTGTAGCATTCATAAATTTTGCGCGTTTTGTTTCATGCAAATATGCATGTAGAGGTCCAACACCGGGGTAGTCTAATCCTGCGGAAATTGAATAAGGTTCTACAATTTGCCCATAATCATCTTGCATTAAAATCGTTTTACTTCCATGAATTACCCCTACTTCTCCTAATTGTGACGTTGCTGCACTTTCTCCTGAGTTTACCCCTAACCCTGCTGCTTCTACAGCAATTAATTCTACTTCTTCATCGTCTAAATAATGATAAAAAGCTCCTGCAGCATTACTTCCACCACCTACACAGGCTATAATAGTATTAGGATTTTCTTTTCCTGTTTGTTCTTTTAGTTGTACTTTCATTTCTTCTGAAATTACTGCTTGCAAACGCGTTACCATATCTGGATATGGATGTGGTCCAACTACTGAACCTATTAAGTAATACGTATCTGGATGCTGAATCCAATAACGAATTGCTTCGTTTGTAGCATCTTTGAGCGTTTTACTTCCACTTGTCGCTGGTACTACCTTTGCTCCCAACATTTTCATGCGAGCTACATTAGGTGCCTGACGTTTGATATCAGTTTCTCCCATAAAAACAACACATTCTAGTCCCATTAATGCACAAACTGTTGCTGTTGCCACTCCATGTTGACCTGCTCCTGTTTCCGCTATAATTTTAGTTTTACCTAGTTGCTTTGCTATTAAAATTTGACCAATTGTATTATTCACTTTGTGAGCTCCTGTATGATTTAGATCTTCCCGTTTTAAATAAATAGTCGCTCCATATTTTTCTGATAATCTCTTAGCTAAATACAATGGACTTGGGCGTCCAACATAATGCTTTAGTAAATCTTTGTATTCTTCTTGAAAAAACTCAGATTCAATTATTTGTATGTAATTATCTTCTAGTTCTTTTACGTTTGGATATAACAATTCAGGAATAAATGCTCCTCCAAATTGTCCGTAATAACCGTTATTGTCTGGTTGAAATTTCATATAACTAACTTTATGGCTATCTGCCTTAAACTTTTTTAATTTTTCTGCTGATTTTACTCCTGATTTTGTTTCAAACTTGCTATTTACATCAATAGCATAGCAGTGTTCTGCTTCTTTTCTTTTAAAGAATGACTGTAGTTCGTTTACTTCCTCTAAACCTATTCCACCACTTAAAAAGAAAGGTTTTGTTAATTTATAGTTTTGTAAAACTTGCCAATCGAATACAACTCCATTTCCTCCTCGCTCTTTTCCTTTAGTATCAAATAAAAAATAATCAACTATCTCTTCATAGGGTTTTAAAAGCTCAAAATTAAACTCATTTTTAATTCCAAATACTTTTATGATTTCTACTTTTGGTAAATATTTTTTCAGTTGTTTTATATAATCAACTGTTTCATCACCATGTAACTGAACCGCTTCTAATTGATACTCTTCTAGTAATGAAACTACAATTTCTATATACTCATTAACAAAAACACCTACTTTTTTGATTTTTTTTGGTAACTTCGGAATCACTCCTTCAAAATTTCTTGGCGATTTCTCGTAGAAAATAAACCCTAAATAATCAGGTTGTAATTCAGCTACTTGCTGAATATTTTCTACATATTTCATTCCACATACTTTTAGTTTCATTTTATATGGTATTGAGAGGTGAGAAATGAGAAACTGGCTCAATGCTCAAATCTAAATTCTTACTCCTATCTTATTTGCTCAATAAACTCTTTACAGGCCTTTCCTGGGTTTTCTGTTTTCATAAAATTTTCACCTATTAAAAAACCATGAAAACCATGTTCTTTTAATCCTGTAATAATTCTAGGGTCTGAAATTCCGCTTTCTGAAACTTTTACAACCGTATCTGGAATTTGACTTGCCAGCTTTATTGAATGCTCTAAATCAACTTCAAACGTTTTTAAGTTTCGATTGTTAATTCCTATAATCTTGTTATCTAAATCTCCTATTTTATCTAAATCTTCTTGAGTATGTATTTCATACAAAACCTCTAAGCCTAAATCGGTTGCTAACCGCCCGTAATTTTTCAACTCCTCTGCTGTCAAACAAGTAGCTATTAACAATATAACATCTGCACCAATTGCTTTTGCTTCTACAATTTGAAATCCATCAACAACAAAGTCTTTTCTTAAAATAGGTGTTTGTTGATTTATAACTCTTGCTTCCATCAAATCTGCCATGGTTCCTCCAAAAAAAGAAGTATCTGTTAAGATAGACTGTGCAGCTACGTTTGCATCTAAATATCCATTGGTTACTTCGGCAATTGTTGCTTTGTCGTTGATGATTCCTTTGGAAGGTGATTGTCGTTTAAACTCAGCTATAATTCCTGTTGAATACGGATCTAATAATGATTTTTTTAATGAAATTGGTTGTCTTTTAAAATTTGGACTCTCTACCAGTTTTTTAACAGCAACCTCAGCTTTTATTTTTGCTACTTCTTGTTTTTTAAAGGCTATTATTTTATCTAAAATAGTCATCTTGTATTATTTTTGTTATTGCGAACAAAGTGAAGCAATCTAAATTATCTTCTTTACTGAAAGATTCCTTCACTACCACTTCGACTACGCTCAGTGTCCGTTCGGAATGACGGTTTTATATTTTAATTTACTAATTTTTTTAACGATTGTTTTGCTTTTAACCCTAACAAAGAGTCTTTCGCTTCTTCAAAAGCAGTTTCAAAACTCTTCTGTTTATCAAAGGTTTTTAAGGCAAATGCAGCATTTGTTAATACTACATTATTTTGTGCTTCTGTTCCTTTTCCATTAATAATATTCACAAATATTTCAGCAGCTTCATTAACTGTATTTCCTCCAAAAATAGCAGAAGGAGTAATTTGCTTTTGTCCTAAATCAGATGGAGAAACTTGTTGCTCTGCTTCTTTAGTAAATAATTTAAAATCTCCTGTTAAGGAGATTTCATCATACCCATCAAGCGTATGCACTACTCCATACTTTATATTAGATTGCTGTAAGATATAATTATATACTCTAGCAACTTCTAAATTAAATACACCTACCAGTTGATTTTGTGGTTGACTAGGGTTTACCAACGGGCCTAACATATTAAAAAATGTTTTTACTCCTAGTTCTCTACGGATTGGCGCTACGACCTTCATTGCTGGATGAAATAATGGTGCATGTAAAAAACAAATATTCGCTTTTCCTAACTGACGTTTTAAAATAGTTTCATCATTCGTAAAGTTATACCCTAAAAACTCTAACATATTAGATGACCCTGATGCTGAAGACACCCCATAATTTCCATGCTTAGCAACTTTATGTCCTGTTCCAGCAACAATAAATGAGGTCAATGTTGAAATATTAAACGTGTTTTTTCCGTCTCCTCCTGTTCCACATAAATCAATAGTATTAAAGTCAGATAAATCCACTTTTATAGCCAGTTCCAATAAAGCCTCTCTAAACCCTGACAATTCATCTACCGAAACTGGACGCATTAAAAACACGGTTATAAATGCAGCTATTTGTGAAGCATTATATTTTTCTTGCGCAATGTTTATCAAAACTTCTTTTGATTGTTCTTTGGTTAATCGCTTTTGTTCAAAAAGGGTGTTTAGTATTTTTTTCATTTCTCTTTTATTTTTCTATCAAATAAGACAGTCTCTTGATAACAGATTTCCCACTTCGTTCGAAATGACATTATTTGTTTATACTTTCTATAAAATTTTGAATCATTTTTTTTCCATCTGGAGTTAAAATACTTTCTGGATGAAACTGTACTGCTTCAATGGCAAATTCTTTATGTCGTAATGCCATAATACTACCGTCTTCATCAACTGCAGTTACTTCTAATTCCTCTGGAAAATTGTTATGAGAGGCAATCCAAGAATGATAGCGTGCCGCCTCAAATGTTTCTGGAATATATTTAAAGGTTGTAGTATCGTTTTTGGTAACAGTCATTTTTGTAGCTACCCCATGAAAAACATCGTTTAAGTTTTCTATTTGTCCTCCAAAAACTTCAGTAATTGCTTGCAATCCTAAGCACACTCCAAAAATTGGAATTTTACCTGCATAGGTTTTTATGGTCTCTTTTAAAATACCTGCTTCATCAGGAATCCCAGGTCCAGGAGATAAAATAATAGCATTGTAATTTTTTATTTCTTCTACCGAAATCTCATCGTTTCGGTACACATCAGGTAAAGTACCTGTTATGTCTTCTACATAATGTACCAAATTATAGGTAAAAGAGTCGTAATTATCTAATATTAATATGTTCATTTTTTTAGCTTTTAGCTTTTGGCTCTTGGCTATTAGCAGAAGACTAACAGCTAAAAGCTAATTTATATTTCCTCTGCTAGCACTAATGCTTTCTTTAATGCTGCTAATTTGTTATTTACTTCTTGTAATTCGTTTTCTTCTTTAGAATTAATCACAATTCCAGCTCCTGCTTGGTAATACAACGTATTATTTTTACTTACAAAAGAACGAATCGCAATGGCTTGATTTACGTTTCCATTCAGCCCTATAAAACCAACACATCCTCCATAAAATCCGCGAGTCTGATTTTCATAAGTATCTATCAATTCCATTGCCTTGTATTTTGGTGCTCCACTTAAAGTTCCTGCAGGAAATGTATCGCCTACAATCTCTATTGGATCTCCTGTAATTTTTCCTGTTACGGTAGAAACTAGGTGAATTACATGACTAAAATACTGTACCTCTTTATAGGTTTCAACCGTTACGTTAGTAGCATGTTTGCTTAGATCATTTCGAGCTAAATCGACCAACATTACATGTTCTGCATTTTCTTTTGGGTCGTTTGCTAATTCTTTAGCCAACTCTCTATCTTTTTCATCATCACCGGTTCTTCTAAATGTTCCTGCAATTGGATTAATAATCGCTTGACCTTCGTCTATTTTAATTTGTGCTTCGGGTGAAGAACCCATCAACTTAAAACTTCCGTAGTCAAAATAAAATAAGTAAGGTGAAGGATTTATAGAGCGTAATGCTCTGTACACATTAAATTCATCCCCTTTGAATTGTTGTTGAAATTGACGTGATAATACCAACTGAAAAACATCTCCTCTTTTACAGTGTTCTTTTGCTTTGGTTACGCTTTGTTTAAATTCTTCATCTGTAATATTTGAAGTCTCCTCTCCTTGAAAAGCAAAATCATACTTAGCAAAGGATTGAGAGTTTACCAAGTTTTCAATTTCTGACAATCGAGACTCTTCCCCTTCAGGAATGTTTTCTATCAAAATCATTTCATTTTTAAAATGATTAATAGCTACAATAAATCTAAAAAAACTATACTGTAACATTGGTATTGCAGACGGAGCTTTCTTTGACTTTAACTGAATTGTTTCAAAGTATTGCACAGCATCAAAAGTAGTGTACCCATAGAGTCCGTTAAACGATTTGATTTCCTCTGAACACTCGACCGAAATAACCTCACTATACGTATCAAATTTTTCATAAAAATTTCTTCGAATTGGCTCTCTTTTTAATTCTTCCTTTTTATAAGAAAGTAACAATTCATTATTTTCTGCTTTAATTGTCACCAACGGTTCTATGCACAAAAACGAATAACTATTTTCTTTACTATGGTAATCCGAGCTCTCTAACAGCAAACTATTTGCATACCTATCTCTAGTTCTTAAGTACAAACTAACTGGCGTAACCATATCTGCCAATTGTTTTTTTACTATTGTTTTAAAAGTGATTTTTTTCATTTCATTTAATATGTAAAAACAAAAAAGGCTTATCATGAGATAAGCCTTTTCGTTGTATTATAGATATAACAAAGATGGTCTCACTAACTTAAGTTATGAGTTTTCCACCACCAGTTATTTAATTGTTGTTTTATCATTATGTTACAAATGTATAAAGTGATTTTGACTTTACAAACTTTTCTTTAAAAATATTTTTCACTACTAAAAAATAGTAAGTCTATTTAAATAAATTAGCTTAAAAAGTTTCATTTTAATATTAAAAATGAAATTATTATTATAGTTTAAAACCATAAATAACTTTTTAATTACAATTAAAAAACATTAACCTGTTATTTGCAGCAGAAACAAACTAATAAAAGATATAGTTATGTGTGGAATTGTATGTGCATTTGATTTAAAAGAACCATCAGACAAGTTAAGGTCTCAAATTTTGGAAATGACTAAAAAGGTTCGTCATAGAGGTCCAGACTGGAGCGGAATTTATAGTGATGAAAAAGCTATAATGGCTCATGAGCGATTAGCAATTGTTGATCCTACCTCTGGGCAACAACCTTTATTTAGCAATGATCGTAGATTTGTGTTAGCTGCTAATGGAGAAATATACAACCACAAAGAAATGAGAAAGCAGCTCAAAGAGCAACATGAGTTCTTAACAAAGTCTGATTGTGAGGTAATCTTAGCTTTATACAAAGAAAAAGGTGTTAAATTTTTAGATGATTTAAACGGAATTTTTGGCTTTGCTGTATATAATTGTATTACCGATGAGTATTTAATAGCTCGTGACCATATGGGAATTATTCCTTTATATATGGGATGGGACAAACATGGTACTTTTTATGTAGCTTCTGAATTAAAAGCTTTAGAAGGTTATTGCAACAAAATTGAGGTTTTTCCTCCAGGTCATTACTATACTCGTGAAGATGGTTTGCAAAAATGGTATTCTCGTGATTGGATGGAGTACGAAGCAGTAAAAGACAACCAAACTTCTATTGAAGAAGTTCGTGATGCTTTAGAAGCTGCTGTACACCGTCAATTAATGAGTGATGTACCTTATGGCGTTTTATTGTCTGGTGGGTTAGACTCTTCTATTACCTCTGCTATTGCAAAAAAATATGCCGCTAAACGTGTAGAGTCTGGTGATAAAGACGCTGCTTGGTATCCGCAATTACATTCATTTTCTATTGGTTTAGAGGGTTCTCCCGATTTAGTTGCAGCCAAAAAAGTTTCTGAATATATTGACACTATTCATCATGAAATTACTTTTACCATTCAAGAAGGTTTGGATGCTATTCGTGATGTGATCTACAACTTAGAAACTTACGATATTACTACAGTTCGTGCTTCTACGCCTATGTATTTAATGGCACGTGTTATTAAATCGATGGGAGTTAAAATGGTATTATCTGGTGAAGGTGCTGATGAACTTTTTGGAGGATATTTATACTTCCACAAAGCTCCAAGCGCAGAAGAATTCCACAAAGAAACTGTACGAAAATTAGATAAATTATATCAGTATGACTGTTTACGTGCTAACAAAAGTTTAATGGCTTGGGGAATTGAGGGTCGTGTTCCTTTTTTAGACAAAGAGTTTATAGATGTAGCTATGCGTATCAACCCGGAAGACAAAATGATTAATGGTGAACGTATGGAAAAATGGGTACTACGTAAAGCATTTGAAAGTTACTTACCTAAAGAAGTGGCTTGGAGACAAAAAGAGCAGTTTTCTGATGGAGTTGGGTACGATTGGATTAACACTTTAAAAGAAGTGGTAGAAACCGCTGTTAGTGATAAAATGATAGAAAGTGCAGCTCATAGATTCCCTACACAAACACCTAGAACTAAAGAGGAGTATTATTATCGTTCTATCTTTGAAGAACATTTTCCTAGTGAAACAGCCGCTTTAACAGTTCCATCAGTACCGTCAATTGCCTGTAGTACACCTACTGCATTAGCTTGGGACAAAAGTTTTCAAAACCAAAACGAACCTTCTGGTAGAGCTATTAAAGCTGTGCATGAAGACGCCTACTAAGAAAAATTCTTAGTTTTTTTCAAATTTTAGTTGTGATAAAAATCTCGCTTTTGCGAGATTTTTTTGTTATACACCCATTAACTCCTAAACTTGACAGATACATGACATATAAATAACGTAATAAAAACCAACGTTTAGGGAAAAAGTTAAAGTATTACCTAACTTAAAAAAGGTATTCACAAGATGAACTTGCTTCAATTTCATCAGTAAGAATTAGAACAATTCAGCATGTAGAGAAAGACAAGGTTCAGCCACATCTTCAAGCACTAAGGTTACTCAAAAGTTTAAAAATTAAAACTGATAACCTAAAAGTAATTAACAACCCAAATCATGAAGCAATACAAAAGAAGTGGTTACTCTTATTGCATGGAAACTCTTTTTTGGGATTCATAAAGAAAAAGACAATCCTTTATATGATGAACATGGAAAAGCAGTTATAAACTTTCAATGCTCATTAACTCTTTATTTTATTTTCTCTCTACTCTTATTTCTTCCTTTTTCTGGATTCAACTTTTTCTTAACTGGTCTCGTTCTTATCTTTGGAAGTATTACTAACCTTTACAACATTAAAGTAGTTCTAAACTCTCAAACTTATAACTACCCGCTCTCCATTAAGTTTTTGAAAAACTAACGTACAACTATCACAATATCTTAACCTTAAAATTACCTAAATAAAAAAAATTATGGTGGCAGTAACTTCTATTACCATACTTTTAGTCTTTATTTTAATTTTACAAATACTAAATCCTTTAATTTACCTTATACAGTCTAATACCAGATACCATCAATTATTATTAATTATTTTGGAGTTCCTTTAGCTATATTGACTAGTTACATATTTAATAAATCAACCCAACAGATTTTTATCAAAAATTAACTATCAAAAAAACTTTTTTAGGACTCTTATTAGATATCATTATAACAACTGTAATGGTTTTACCTTATTGTTTTTTTTTAGTGAACTTCAGGTTAAAATTAATGCTGAAAACAACTTTTTAAATGCTTTAACTTGGTGTCCAATTTTCTTTCCGCTAGCTTACTTAGAAGAAATTATTTTTAGAGGACAAGGCTTTACAAAACTAAAAAGTGTATTGGGAATTAGAGCTACTCAATTCATTTTTGCTATTATATTTACCTATTACTATGACGCCACAGGCACTACTTTTATCTCCCAACTTTTAGATACAGAGATATCGACTTTAATTTTTTGGTTGGGTAGCTATAAAAAAACAGAAATAATTGGGATATCAATGCAGTTAGTAGTTTTTGTAGTTAGAATTTTTTTGACTGAAAAACTGATAAAAAAGAAAAATAAAGTTTAATTAAAAAACTAAAACAGCCTGTTTAAGACATTTTTTATTTTTCTTGAGATTTGAAACTAAATGTTAATTATTAAAATTTAGTTTAAGATTATTTAAAAGTGTTTTAAAGCACTTTTAACTTTTTAAGAAATGTTGATAATTTTCGCTTAAAATCGCTTAAAAACTTTAATTTAAGGTTAAAAAACCGTAAATTTGTAAGACATCAAAGGTCGCTTTCGAGCGATTTTTTTATGATAAGAACTTTAATTTAATTCTCTTTATAATGAGCGAAGAAAAAAAACATAATTATGATGCTTCCAGTATTCAGGCACTAGAAGGAATGGAACATGTACGCATGCGTCCTTCTATGTATATTGGAGATATTGGAGTACGTGGTTTACACCATTTAGTATATGAGGTAGTTGATAACTCTATTGATGAAGCCTTAGCAGGTCATTGTGATACTATTGATGTTACTATCAATGAAGACAACTCTATTACGACCAAAGATAATGGTCGTGGTATTCCTGTAGGAATTCACAAAAAAGAAGGAGTTTCTGCTTTACAAGTGGTAATGACCAAAATTGGTGCTGGTGGTAAATTTGACAAAGATTCTTACAAGGTTTCTGGTGGGTTACACGGTGTTGGTGTTTCTTGTGTAAATGCACTTTCTGATCACTTAACAGCAACCGTACATAAAGAAGGAAAAATTTGGCAACAAGAATACGAACGAGGTAAAACGTTATACCCTGTTAAAACTATTGGAGAAACTGATTTTACAGGAACTATCGTTACTTTTTTACCAGACAAGTCTATCTTTCAACAAACAACAGAGTACAACTACGATACCTTAGCTACTCGTATGCGTGAATTAGCATACTTAAACAAAGGTATTACCATTACGTTAACTGACAAGCGTCATAAAGATGACGAAGGAAATGATATTGTTGAAACATTTCATTCTGAAGAAGGGTTATCTGAGTTTGTAAGATTTCTAGACGGAACAAGAACACAAATCATCCAAGATGTAATTTCTATGGAAGGTGAGAAAAACGGAATTCCTGTAGAAGTAGCAATGGTGTACAACGATTCGTATGCTGAGAATTTACACTCTTACGTTAACAACATTAATACACATGAGGGTGGTACACACTTATCTGGTTTCCGTCGTGGATTAACCCATACATTAAAGAAGTATGCTGATGAATCTGGTTTACTTAAAAATGTAAAATTTGAAATTGCTGGTGATGATTTCCGTGAAGGTTTAACAGCTATTATATCCGTAAAAGTAGCTGAACCTCAATTTGAAGGTCAGACAAAGACAAAATTAGGTAACCGTGAAGTAAGTGCAGCCGTATCACAGGCAGTATCTGAAATGTTAACGGATTACTTAGAAGAAAATCCGAATGACGCTAAAACCATTGTTCAAAAAGTAATTTTAGCAGCACAAGCTCGTCATGCAGCACGTAAAGCTCGTGAAATGGTGCAGCGTAAAACAGTAATGAGTATTGGTGGTTTACCTGGTAAATTATCAGATTGCTCAGAAACTGACCCTGCTCAATGTGAAATCTTCCTTGTTGAGGGAGACTCGGCAGGTGGTACTGCAAAACAAGGTCGTGACCGTAACTTCCAAGCAATTCTTCCTTTAAGAGGTAAAATCTTAAATGTAGAAAAAGCAATGCAACACAAAGTTTTTGAAAATGAAGAAATCAAAAACATGTTTACTGCACTTGGGGTTTCTATAGGTACTGAAGAAGACCCTCGTGAGTTAAACCTATCTAAATTACGTTATCACAAAGTAGTTATTATGTGTGATGCCGATGTAGATGGTTCTCACATTGCTACTTTAATTCTAACATTCTTCTTCCGCTATATGCGTGAAATGGTTGAACAAGGGTATATTTATATTGCCACACCTCCTTTGTACTTAGTTAAAAAAGGGCAAAAACGAGAATATGCTTGGGATGACAACCAACGTGATTTAATTGCTCAAAAACTAGGTGGATCAGTAACTATTCAACGTTATAAGGGTCTTGGAGAAATGAATGCTGAGCAATTATGGGACACTACCATGAACCCTGAGTTTAGAACATTACGACAAGTTACCATTGATAGCTTAGCAGAAGCTGATAGAGTTTTCTCTATGTTAATGGGAGACGAAGTTCCTCCCCGTAGAGATTTTATAGAAAAGAATGCTAAATATGCTAATATTGATGCATAACAACATAAAATTACCAACAAAAAAACCTTACTAATTAGTAAGGTTTTTTTATTTTTACACTATAAAATAAGACTAAACATGAAAAAATTCCCCCTACTCTTATTATTTATCTTAACTGGATTAAGTAATAATGTAAAAGCACAAAATTTTGAAACAATTCTTTTAGCTAAAGAAGATGCATCTAAATTAACACAAGCATATATTAACCCTACAATGAAAGGTTTAATATATGGCTCTAATAGTGGTTGGTACCATACAGCGAAAGTTCATAAAAAATTTGGTTTTGATATTACTATTGGAGCAAGCGGTTCTTTCGCTCCTTCTAAAGACGATATATTTGATTTAACAAAGTTAGGTTTATCAAATAACACAACTTATTCAAATAATACATCACCTTCTATTTCAGCAGAAGAAAACATTCCTGCAACTACTGTAACATTCAACAGTACAGTCGCAGGTCAAAATGTTTCTGCTAATTTTACAATGCCAGGAGGAGAATCTTTTGATATAACACCTTCTCCAATGGTTCAAGTTGGCTTGGGACTTCCTTTTAAACTCGAAGCTATGTTACGTTTTGTACCTAAGGTTGGTTCGAACGATGTAAAAGCTGGTTTATTTGGTATTGGTCTAAAAAAAGAAATTACAGATTGGTTTGGGCCTATAGATAAAACACCTTTGCATATATCTTTGTTAGCTGCTTATACCAACATGAATGTTGATTATACAATAGGTACAGCATCTGGACAAGTATCTACAAATAACGGCTTAACAGAGTTTAAACTTAATTCATACACTGTTCAAGCAATAGCCTCTTTAAACTTCCCAGTAGTTAACATTTATGGAGGTTTAGGCTACAATGGAGGTAACACTAAACTAAACATATTAGGTGATTATACTTTAACCTATCAAACAAATACAGCTCCATCTGTTCCAATTCAAGAAACAGTAACAGATCCATTATCACTTTCTAATAGCATTGGTGGTTTTAATGCAACTTTAGGTACTCGTTTAAGCTTAGGGTTCTTTAAAATTTTTGGGAGTTACACTTTACAAGAACAAAATACTTTAAATGCTGGTATTGCTTTTAGTTTTAGATAACTTTTATCAAAAATAAACTCGACAAAAAAAACCGTTGAAATATCAACGGTTTTTTCTTTTATATCCATAGCCAAATCGCTATTTTTGTGCATCTTGTGCGGATTTCGCACTCTTAAACATAATTAATTACAAAAAACATATATAAAATGAAAGTAACGGTTGTAGGAGCAGGTGCTGTAGGTGCAAGTTGTGCTGAGTACATTGCTATTAAAAATTTCGCTTCTGAAGTTGTTTTAGTTGATATTAAAGAAGGTTTTGCTGAAGGTAAAGCAATGGATTTAATGCAAACTGCTTCTTTAAATGGTTTTGATACTAAAATTACAGGAACAACAGGAGATTATAGCAAAACTGCTGGGTCAGACATTTGTGTAATTACTTCTGGTATTGCTCGTAAACCAGGAATGTCTCGTGATGAGTTATTAGGAATCAATGCTGGTATCGTAAAATCAGTTTCTGCTAGTTTAGTTGAGCAATCTCCTAATACAATTATCATTGTAGTATCTAACCCAATGGATACTATGACTTATTTAGTACACAAAGCAACTGGATTACCTAAAAACAGGATTATCGGTATGGGTGGTGCTTTAGACTCTGCTCGTTTTAAGTATCGTTTAGCTGAAGCTCTAGAAGCTCCTATTTCTGATGTTGACGGAATGGTTATTGGAGGTCACTCAGATAAAGGAATGGTACCTTTAACTCGTTTAGCTACTCGTAACTCTGTTCCTGTATCTGAATTCTTATCAAAAGAAAGGTTAGAGCAAGTAAAACAAGATACTAAAGTTGGTGGTGCTACCTTAACAGGATTATTAGGCACTTCTGCTTGGTATGCTCCAGGTGCTGCTGTATCTGGCTTAGTACAAGCAATTGCTTGTGACCAAAAGAAAATATTTCCTTGTTCTGCTTTATTAGAAGGAGAATACGGTTTATCTGATTTATGTATAGGAGTTCCTGTAGTATTAGGTAAAAACGGAATTGAAAAAATCGTTGAGATTAACTTAAGCGAAGAAGAAAAAGCTGCTTTAACTTCTTCTGCTGAAGCCGTTAAAAATAACAATACTGCTTTAACTTTCTAAGAAATTAATACAGTAAAATATTCAAAACCCTAAGTAGGCTTATTTACTTAGGGTTTTTATAATTTTTTGTTAAAATTTAAATAACTGTGTAAGATTCTACTTATATAAGCGTCTTTATTATAGAGAAGCATTAGTAGTGTTTCTTTTCATAGTTTTTCATAGCAATTTTCCCACTTCATCCTTGAAGTGGGTTTGTTTTTATATACTACACAGCTTGCTGTACTACTTCAAACAGTTCTCCACCCTCACATTTAATAACTTTTTGTTTAAACTTTACTATTAATTGATAATCGTGAGTGGCCATTAAAATTGTTTTTCCGCTTTGGTGAATTTCATTTAACAGCTCCATTACTTCAAGTGAAGTTTTCGGATCTAAATTCCCTGTAGGTTCATCTGCCAAAATTAATTCAGGATCATTTAACAAAGCTCTTGCAATAGCCACACGTTGCTGCTCTCCTCCTGATAATTCAAAGGTTTTTTTATAATATTTCTCTTTCATCCCTACCTTATCTAAAACCTCATGAATTTTATTTTTCATATCTTCTTTGTTCTTCCAACCTGTAGCTTTTAGAACAAATTCTAAATTAGAGAAAACATTTCTATCATTTAATAATTTAAAATCCTGAAAAACAATCCCTAATTTTCTTCTTAAAAAAGGAATATCACTTTCTTTCATTTTCTTTAAATCAAAGTCAACTATACTTCCTAAGCCGCGTTGTAAACGTAAATCTCCATATAACGTTTTTAATAAGCTACTTTTTCCACTTCCTGTTTTGCCAATTAAATAATAAAAATCACCTTTGTTTAGAGTAAAATTGACTTTTGATAATACTAAATTGTCTTGTTGATAAATATCTGCGTTCTCAAAGTATAATACGGGATTTTCCATGAAGTGTAGTTTTTTACAAATCTAAAATTTTATAACGTAATTCTGTAACATTTCTTACTTTTGATAAAAAGTCTCCCAACAAAAATAAAAAACTAACGTTATAGTTTCTAGATAACTAAAAAATATGAGATTTAATTGTTTCAAAAAAAGCTGCTACTTATTTCTTTTTTTAACCATTACAACAGCGGTAATAGCACAAGAATCGGCTATAAATACTGGTGCAAATGCCGATTTTCATAAAGCAATACGTTTATATAACAATAAAGCCTATGCTGCTTCACAAAAACTTTTTCGTGAAGTTTCCCTAAACTCTGAAAAACATCATAACTTAAAAGCTGATGCTGATTATTATGACGCAATGTGCGCTATAAAATTGCAGCAAGATGATGCTGATTATAGAGTTAATCAATTTGTTGAGAACTATCCGTACAACAATAAAAAAGAGAAGGCATTTTTAAATGTTGGTAATTATTATTTTGCTAACAGAAAAGCTGCTCATGCCCTAAAATGGTATCAAAAAGTAAATGAGAAACTATTAAGTTTAGAAGAAAAAAATGAGCTTAATTATAAAATGGGTTATGCACTATTAGTTTCAAATTACTTAAAAGATGCTAAGTCTCGTTTTCAATCCCTGTTAGGAAATCCTATTTATGGTAACGACGCTCGTTATTACTATGGTTATATTGCTTACAAACAGGAAAATTTTGGTGAAGCAGAAGATAATTTAAGTCAATTAGCAAATGATGCTACCTACCAAGCAAAAGCTAATTACTATATATTAGATATTAGTTTTAAAGCAGGTAGGTTTGATAAATCAATCCAAATTGGAGAAAAACTACTAGAAACTACCAAAGATGAAAAAGAAATTTCTGAAATTTCTAAAATTATAGGTGAAAGTTATTTCAACCTTAAAAAGTATGAGAAAGCAATTCCGTTTTTAAAAACCTACAAAGGAAAAAAAGGTCGTTGGACTAATACTGACTATTATTATTTAGGCTATGCTTACTATCAGCAGAAAGACTATGAAACTGCAATTAGTAATTTTAATAAAATTATTGGAGGAAATAATAAAGTAGCCCAAAATGCTTACTATCATTTAGGAGAGTGTTATTTAGAGTTAGATAAAAAACCAGAAGCATTAAATGCCTTTAAAAATGCTAGTGAAATGGATTTTGATGCTCAAATTACACAAAGTGCTGCTTTAAATTATTCGAAACTAAGTTACGAAGAAGGAAACCCGTATGAAAGTGTTCCAGACGTTTTAAAAGGCTTTTTAGCTAAATATCCAACATCTCCAAATGCTGCTGAAATTAGTAATTTATTAGTTACCTCATACTTACATCAGAGAGACTATCAAGGCGCTTTGGACTTTTTAAGCTCTTCAGAGACTCCAGAAAGTAAAAGTATTATCAATGAAGTTTCTTTATATAGAGGTATTCAATTATACAACGAAAATAAAATAACCGAAGCAAAGCCATACTTTGTAAATGCAACCCAATCAGAAAACATTACTGTAAGTAATAAAGGATCATATTGGCTAGCCGAAACCGAATATTCTTTAGGTAATTACCAAAGTGCCCTTGAATATTTTTTATCAGTAACTAATAAAAAAATTGACGAAGCTAAAATGTTAAATTACCAAATTGGCTACACAAATTTCAAACTAAAAAGTTATCCTAATGCTGCTAAATATTTTCAGCAGTTCTTAGACCAAAAACTTGACGACAACGACTTAAATGATGATGCTTCAAACCGTTTAGGAGACTCTTTTTATGCTTCAAAAAGTTATACAAACGCCATTGAAGCTTACAATAAAGTAATTCAAGAAGGTGGTGTAGGTGCCGATTACGCACAATACCAAACGGCCATGAGTAATGGTTTCTTAGGTAAAAATGACACAAAAATTAAAAACCTAACAACACTAATTAATGATAATGGAGATTCTCAATTAAAAGATGACGCTTTGTTTCAATTAGCAACTACCTATACAACTATAAACAACGCCTCTAAAGCTCAAAAAGCATACGAACGTTTGCTGGCCGATTACCCTACAAGCAATTACGCTCCAAGTGTTTTATTACGTCAAGGTTTACTATATTATAGCAACAACAATAACAAAAAAGCTATTGAAAAATACAAAAAGGTCGTTGCTAAATACCCAAACTCAAACGAAGCAAGGCAAGCAGTTACCAATGTTAAAAACGTATATATTGATTTAGGTAAAGTTGATGAATATGCTGCTTGGGTTCAAAATGTGAGTTTTGCCAATGTTACCAATGCAGAATTAGATAACGCTACCTATCAGTCTGCAGAAAATAAGTTTTTAGAAAACAATAATATCAAAGCAATTGAAGGGTTTAATAAATACTTACAACAATTCCCAAATGGAATTAACCTTTTAAAAGCACATTTTTACTTAGCACAAGCATATAGTAATACAAAATCACCCAACAAAGCAGTTCCTCATTATACTTATGTTACTAAGCAAAATAAAAATGAGTTCACAGAAGAGTCTTTAACAAAACTTGCCAATATTTATCTCCAAAAAGAAGATTGGAATAACGGAATATTAGTTCTTCTTCGATTAGAAAAAGAAGCCAACTATCCGCAAAACATCATTTTTGCTCAAAGCAACTTAATGAAAGGTTATTATAAAAAAGAAGATTATACCAATGCTATTACTTATGGTGAAAAAGTTTTAAGTAAAGGCAAAGTAGATACGAATATTGCTGAAGATGCAAAAATTATTCTAGCTCGTTCTTCTTTTAAAAACAATGACTTTTTAACTGCAGAAGAGTACTTCAATGAAGCTAGTAGAAAAGCAACTGGTGAATTAAAAGCAGAATGTTTATACTACAATGCCTTTTTCTTACATGAAAACAAAGAACACGAAGCATCTAACAAAGCTGTACAAGATTTAATTGCTAATTACTCATCATACAAATATTGGGGAGTTAAAAGTTACATTATTATGGCTAAAAACTATTATGCCTTAAAAGATGCTTACCAAGCAACCTACATCTTGGAAAACATTATTAAAAACTTTACACAGTATAAAGATGTGATTGAAGAAGCAAAAAATGAGCTTCGTACCATTAAGAATAAAGAAGCAAAAACAAACGAATCAGTAACTACCCAAAACTAAAATTTGTTAATAACAAACGAAAGTTAAATGATTAGATCGATGAAAAAGCACCTAAGTTTACTTGTTTTATTTGTAATTGCATATGCAAATGCACAAGAAAAAAAGACTCCTAATAAAGCAAAAGACAGTATTATAAAAACAGAAGTTGTTAATGTAGTAACTTCTTATGTTCCAAAAATTACTGATGCTTTTAAAATAAAGCAAAAGCCTATAATTAAACACACCAAAGAAACTCAAAAAAAAGCACTAGAATATCAAATATTTTCAGTGCCTGTAGCTTCTACCTTTATTCCTAAAAGCGGAGCAATGAAAAAAGTAGACTTAGGAAAAAGAGAAAAATTATATTCTAATTATTTATCAGTTGGCTTTGGAAATAAAATTTCTCCTTTTTTAGAGGCTTATCTTAGACAAAACGAAAGTTATGATAGCGAATTTGGGGCACATGTAAAATTTTTATTATCTGCTAACCCTGTTGAAAACACAGAATTAAGTAGTACTTTTTATAACATTGATTTAAACTTATTTCATACACAGCAAGAACGCTATTTTCAATGGACAGCTGGTTTAGATGCAGAAAAGGACAAATACAACTGGTATGGTTTACCTACAAACATCAATTTTACTGATGCTACTATAAGTACTATTGAAGAAGCTCAGAGCTACAACCATTTTAAAGTGTTTGGACAAATAAAACCTGGTGATTCTTTTTTAGAAGAAGCTAATGGAGCAATCGCCTTTTTCTCTGACTCATTTGAAAGTGTTGAATTTTTAGTTGATGGTAATGCACAATTTCGTTTTCCTTTAGATAATTTTCATCGTCAATTAAACGATTTGTATATAAATACTACTATTAATTACCTAGGAGGTTCATACGCTTACGCATACGATGCTACTACACCTGTAGATTATAGGTTTGTAACACTTGGTGTACATCCTACATACAAATTCAATATACAAGATTTAGCTATTCAACTAGGAGCTAAAAGCTATTTTTCAATGGATCCAGAAAATAGTGAAAATACTTTTTTTATTTATCCTGATGTAGAAATTTCATATCCTATCGTAAAAGATTTCGCAAATGTGTTTATAGGAGCTTCTGGAGATTTAACTACCAATATGTACCAATCTTTTACGGATGACAACCCCTATCTATCTCCTACTCTTGACATGAGACAAACCAACAAAAAGTTTGATGCTTTTGGAGGAATTAGAGGTAAGCTAAGCCATCAATTTAGTTACAATGCAAAGGTAAGTTATGCTGATATTGAAAATAATCCATTTTTTGTATTGAATCAATCAAAATCTGATGGTTCTAATATTGCTGGAACTAACGGATTTACCTTCTACGGATATGAATACGGAAATTCTTTTAAAGTGATCTATGACGACATTAAGTTAATCTCTTTCTTTGGTGAAGTTACTTTTGACGGTATAAAAAATCTAACCACCGGAGCTAACTTACAATTTAATAAATTTACACTAACAAACGAATTAGAACCTTGGAATATACCTAAAATAAAAGGAGAAGTTTTTGGAACTTATAAAACTAACAAGTGGTATGCAGGAACCAACTTATACTTCGTAGGAAATCGTAAGGAAAGAGCTTATGACCCTTTACCTGTAAATACTTTTACCTCAATAGATTTAAAAAGTTATTTTGACGTAAACTTTAATGGTGGTTATCATTTTGACGACTCGTTCTCTGTGTTTTTAAACTTAAACAACGTCTTAAATAATAGTTATCAACGATTCAACAACTTTAATGTACAAGGGTTTCAAGCAATGGGTGGTTTAACATGGAAGTTTGATAGCCTTTTTTAAAAATTAAAATATAAAACTTACATTTAGGGTGTTAAAAAAAACACCTTAATGAAAAAACTAACCTTTTTAGTACTTACTAGCATTGCTTTTTTTGCTTGTAAGACAGAACAAAAGCAAACTACAACTGCTTCAAAAACCTATACAGAAGCAGCTTACAAACAAGATTCAACACAAATAAAAAAACTGTTCAGTATAGCACTTACTGAAGGTAAGTCTTATGAATGGCTACGTGACCTAACCCAAAACATTGGAAGCCGCTTATCAGGATCAGAAGGAGCAGCAAAATCAGTTATTTGGGGAGAAAAACTCATGAAAGAAGTTGGTTTAGACTCTGTTTGGTTACAACCTGTTATGGTACCTCATTGGGTTCGTGGAGAAAAAGAAGTTGCTAATTATGAATTTAACGGAGAAAAAATAAACGTGCCTATTTGTGCTTTAGGAGGTTCAATTGCAACACCAACTAATGGAATTACTGCAAAAGTTATTGAAGTTAAAAACATTGAAGAAGCAAAAAAGTTAGGAGATAAAGCCAACGGAAAAATTGTATTCTTTAACGGTGCTTTTGATAATACTTTAATTAATACATTTCGCGCCTATGGAGGTTGTGTAGCACAACGATTTGCTGGTGCTGCCACTGTTGGTAAATTTGGGGCAAAAGGAGTAATCGTACGCTCTATGACTAATGGAATTGATGATTATCCACACACAGGCTCTATGGGCTATGGTGATATTCCTAAAGAAGAATACATCCCTGCGGCTGCTATTAGTTCTCGTGCAGCGGAAAACTTAAGTAAACACTTAAAAGAAAATCCTAATATAGAGTTTTACTTTAAGCAAAGTTGCGAGAACTTAGCTGATGCACCTTCACACAACGTAGTTGGTGAAATTAAAGGAAGTGAATATCCTGATAAAATTATGGTAATTGGCGGACACTTAGACTCTTGGGATTTAGGTGATGGTGCTCACGATGACGGAACTGGTATTGTACAATCTTTAGAGGTTGCTTATTTATTAAAAAAGAACAATATTCAACCAAAAAACACGATTCGTATTGTCTTTTTCATGAATGAAGAAAACGGTTTGCGCGGTGCAACTGAATATGCTCGTTTAGCCAAAGAAAATAACGAACTACATATTGGTGCCTTAGAATCAGATGCTGGCGGACACACTCCTAGAGGTTTTTCTATCGATGCCAATGAAAGAAATATACAACTAGTACAGAGCTGGAAAAATCTGTTAGCCCCTTACGGATTGCATGATATCACTGCAGGGGGTAGTGGGGCTGACATTGGCCCTTTGAAAGACGATTATGTTACTTTAGTAGGCTACCGCCCAGATTCACAACGTTATTTTGATTATCATCACGCTGCTACCGATACTTTCGACAAAGTAAACAAACGTGAATTAGAATTAGGTAGTGCCTCTATGGCTAGTATCGTGTATTTAATGGATAAATACTTATACAACAAGGAAACATTAAAACCTTAATTTATGGATATTCTAATAATTACGTTAAGAGTTTTATTTGGAATATTTTTTGCCTTTGCTGGTATTATGCACTTTATAAAGCCTAAAACTTTCAATCGATTCATCCCTAATTTCCTTCCTAAATTAGTTGTAAATTATATAGCTGGTTTCTTAGAATTAATTATTGGTGTCGGTTTATTAATTAACCAAACAACGACATTCGCAGCTTTAGCTATGTTTATATTAATGTTAGTTTTTTTACCTATCCATATTTGGGATGTTTTTAGAGAAAAACCTGCCATTGGATCTAAAAAAATAGCAATTATTAGAGTACCACTTCAATTTTTACTATTATACATCGCTTATTTAATTTATACACATTAATTAAGAAAGTTATAACTTTTCAAAAACGAAAGAAAAATACTTCTTAAAAGAAAATCATACTGAATCCTACATTTAAAACTAAGTTTTAAAATGTAGGATTTTATTTTAAAATCCCAAATTAACCTCAATACTCTTAAAAAAAAATTAAAAATTCCTCATCAAAACAAACAACAACCTACAATACTATAAACCAAACTACTAACAAATATTATTTTCTCATTTTTTACATAAAAAAAACATAAAATTCACTTCTTTTTAACACTAATTAAAATAAAACATTAGGGTTTTTAAGTATTCACCTGTTTTATTACAGCAATTTTATTCTAGAAAAAATTATGCTATATCCATATTTGGATACCATTTATTATTTATTAATTTTTAACACAACACGCATGAAAAATAACAAAACTCATGGGAGGAGGTCCTCTTTTACCTCTAAAGTAGTCTTACTTCTTTTTGTTGCCTTTTTAATTAACTCTTCTCTTTTTGCTCAAAATAAATTTAGAGTAAGTTTTTCAGGAGGGTTAAATAACAATGAAATTACTTACAGTGCTAGCAATAGAGTGAATACTGAGTATGTAGATGAGGACGGAAATTACTTTAAAGCTGGATTTAATTTTAAAGTATACAAACATATTAGCATACAAACAGGGTTAACCTACCTTAATAAGAACTATAGATTTCAAAGAACAGGAACACGTGAAGGTGTTTCTACCCTTCATAAGTCGAGATATTTCAACATTCCAGTAATGGTAGGTATAGAACCATTACACAAATCTTTAAAAAACACGAAGTTCAACTTTGAAATTTTTGCAGGTACTTATGTAGGTTGGTGGAATTCACTCAAAAGAGAAAGTACTATTGAAGTTTTTGGAGAATTAGACTTTGATGGCTTCCCAAAGAAAACAGTTACAGAAACTTATGACTTTGATAAAAATGAAAATCATTTTAACCGAGTTGATTATGGTTTACAAGCTGAAACTAGGTTTGGTTACAGTATTTACAAAAACCTAAGTCTTTTTGTTGAGTATTCTTTTATGTATGGTTTATCTGATAACCAGAAAAAACAATTAAGACAAACTTCTAACTATTATTACACTACCTCTAATTATGGTGTAGGAATATCTTACAACTTTTAAAAACTAATTATTATGAAAAAACTTAAATACATATTACAAATATTTATACTAGTTCTATCATTACACACTCTCCAATCTTGTAGAGAAGACTCTTTAGAAGTGGCAGAGTTAGATAGAACTGAGGTCGCTAGTTATTCTGATCTTTTCAATGCATTTTGGGATACTATGAATAACGACTATAACTATTTTAACGAACAAGAAGAAAGTTGGGATATAGTGTATAAAAAATACAGTCCGAAGTTTAATAAACTAACAACTTTTGGTAAAGGAGATGTAGACCCTATTAAAGCTGAAAAAGAAGCCAACTTAGCTTTTAAATATTTTGCTGAAATTATCACGGGAAAAGTTTTAGACCAGCATTTTGGTTTAAATGTTACCGTTCCTTTACCAAGCGTTAAATTACCAGGTCGTAATGCTTTTATATCTGCTGGTTTTTCTAGTAACATGAAGTACAAATACACTGAGGAAGACGGTTTTGTTAACTTAGGTAGAAATCAAAGAAATCCAAAAATTGACACTGAAGATGTAAGTTTAGTGATGGCTTATGAAAAGCTAGACCCTACTACAATTGTTCAAGATGGTCCTATTTTAGGAGGCTTCCTGAAAGACGATCCTGAAACGATGTATATTCAGTTAACGAGCTTTCAAGTTTATACAAACGCTGTAATAGATGGAGCATTCCCTTTATTGGAAGATATAAGTAACATTGAAGGAATCAATCAATCATATTTTGATGACTTAAAAAAATTAGATAACGAAACAGGTACAGAGTTTGAAACTTTAATGAAAGAAAACTTAAACTCTTTTAAAACATTAATCAGTACAATAATCAACTCTAACGAGTATAAAACTTACGTAGGAGCTCTTGATAACTTTAAAAATACTGAATTAATTGACGATTTTGAAAATAGTTTAACACCTTTAGCTAACTTCACTCAAGATGCTAAAGATGATTTTATAACAAAACATGCAAGTGTACTACCTATGTTACGTGCCTATTACTATGCTCCAAGCACAACAGAAGCACAAAAAGATGCCGTTTTTATGCTTTACGAAATTTACGACAAGCGCATAGCGACTTATCAAAAAGTCTCTAGTTTTGCTAGTACTATTTCTTTTTTCGGGCTTACTTTTACAGATGAGTTCGACGAACTATTAAGTTCTATTACTTATAATTACAACTTTGATCTGTATCGAAAGTTATACAACCCTATAACTAGTGGTAAAGCAAAAAAAATAATTTTAGACTTACGTGGTAATGGTGGTGGTTATGTAATTGATGCACGTATTTTTACTGAAAGATTTATAACTCAGCAAAAAGTTTGGGGATACCAAAGAACTAAAGAAGGAAATGGCCGTTTTAACTACAGTCCATGGATACCAGTAGAGACAAAACCTCACAAATTTGCCCTTCAACAAAATATTCCTATCGCAGTCTTAATTGATGAAAACTCTTTTAGTATGTCTGAAATTAGTACTATGATGATTAAATCTCAAGGAAACCATGTAACCATTGTTGGAGATAATAGCGGTGGTGGTACTGCAGGCTTAGGAGGCCAAGATTCATTTAATGGTGGTAATACATCAAGCAATGGTTATTTACAATTTTACATGCCTTTAATGGCATTTAAGGATAGTGCTGGAAAAATTGTTGAAGCTATTGGCGTTGCTCCAGACATAAAAACTATTCCAACACAAGAGCAAGTTGATGATCTAACAACAACTTATATTGATCCTGCTTTTAACGCTGCTTTAAAGGCCGTTAGCAAATAGCACCTTTTTTTATCATGTATTAAAAAAGGAAAACTAAAATTAGTTTTCCTTTTTTTTTGTTTAAGTTTAAATACATTTGAACATCTATCTTTTAACTTAACACTACGATGAAAAAAACACTACTCCCTCTACTCGCTTTTAGCCTATTGTTTTCTTGTAAATCACAAGAAAAAGTAGATGCTATTGTAATTAATGCAAATGCTTATACCGTAAACTCTAATTTTGATACAGCAGAAAGTTTTGCTGTAAAAAACGGAAAATTTGTAGCTCTAGGAACCAATAAAGAAATACAAGAAAAATATACAGCATCTAACCTTATTGATGCTAAAAACAAACCCGTATACCCAGGATTTATTGATGCACATTGTCATTTTTATGGCTTAGGGCTACAACAACAAAAAGTAAACTTGGTTGGAACAGAAAGTTATGATGATGTTTTACAACGCTTAATTGATTTTCAAAAAGAAAAGAAAAGAAACTATATCACAGGTCGCGGCTGGGATCAAAATGATTGGAAAGTTAAAGAATTTCCTACCAAAGAAAAGTTAGACAGTATATTCCCAAACATTCCTGTAGCTATTCGTAGAATTGATGGTCACGCAATGTTAGTAAATCAAGCTGCTATTGCTTTAGCTGGAATAACTCTTGACTCAAAAATTAACGGAGGAGAGTTTATAAAAAAAGATGGCAAACTAACGGGAGTACTTATTGATAATGCAATGAACTTTATTAATATTCCAAAGCCATCAAAAAAGGAGCAAATTCAAGCTTTAAAAGATGCTGAAAAAATCTGTTTCGATTTAGGACTAACTACCGTTGACGATGCTGGTTTAGATAAAGAAGTTATTGAATTAATTGACAGCTTACAACAATCGGGTGATTTAAAAATGCGCGTATATGCAATGATTTCTAATAATCAAAAGAATCTTGATTACTACCTCAACAAAGGAATCATAAAAACTGACAAACTAAATGTTCGCTCTGTTAAAGTGTATGCTGATGGTGCCCTAGGTTCACGAGGAGCCGCCCTTAAAGATGAATATTCAGACCAAAAAGGTCACTTTGGTGCATTGGTTAATTCTTATGAAAACCTACAGAAAGTAGCGAAAAGAATTGCAGCTTCTAATTATCAAATGAACACGCATGCTATTGGTGATTCTGCCAACTATGTAATGCTAAAAACTTATAATGAGGTGCTGAAAAACAAAAACAATAGACGCTGGCGTATTGAGCATGCACAAATTGTAGATACTAATGATTTTAATTTATTTAAAAACATATTACCATCAATACAACCAACACATGCCACTTCAGATATGTATTGGGCAGAAGATCGTGTGGGCTCTGAAAGAATAAAAGGAGCTTACGCATACAATGATTTACTTAAACAATATGGTAAAGTCGCTTTAGGAACCGATTTTCCTATTGAACATGTAAATCCGTTATATACATTCTATGCAGCTACTATTAGAAAAGATTTAAAAGGCTATCCTGAAAAAGGTTATCAAATGGAAAATTCTTTATCTAGAGAAGATGCCTTAAAAGGAATGACTATTTGGAATGCTTATGCGAATTTTGAAGAAAACGAAAAAGGAAGTATTGAAGTTGGTAAGGTAGCCGATTTTATCATTTTAGATAAAGACATCATGACAATTGACGGAAGTGACATTCCAAACACAAAAATTATAGCAACCTACGTAAATGGGATAAAAGTGAATTAAAAATGCATCTTTTTCTTTTTACTCTAGTCTGATTTATAAAATCAATAAATCATGACAAAGCTACAACGAAAACAAGAATATTGCAGACAATTAACTTTGGCTAAAAAGGCACTTGAAAGTAAACGCTTTCAGGTGTCTTTTTATCATTTAGAAAATACACATATTTTAGGTCAAAAATATCTGTATCACCATGCCTTATCGCATTATTATATGCTTGTATTCGGAATAAAAACAAAAAACAGTAAAGAAATATTGGGTCAATTTTTCAGAATCATCGCTTCACTTTTAATTACTTTAATTTGGGTTCCTATAGGAAACACAGGGGGTTCAAACATTTCAGCAATCAAACCTATTCCTATTAGAAACGAGCTTCAAAAATATTTTTAAAATAAATGCATCTTTTTATTCTTTTTCTAGTCTACTATATGAACACACAAAACATATAATATCATGAAAAATAATAATCAATGTACCTGCACTTGTGAAGGATGTAAAACAGGAAACTGTTCAAATTGTACATGCGAAAATTGTACATGTAACAATTGTAACTGTTAATTAAATCTTTTTTTTAACTCTTGTCGTTCTGAATACAATGAATATTATGTTTTCATTGTATTCAGCGTGACATTTTTCGTAAATTTATATGATGACAACACAACAAGTTTGGAAAAAATACGCAGATGATGTAAAATACTTTATTTTAAGTAAAGTGAAAGACGCTACAGTAACTGATGACCTCTTACAAGAAACATTTATAAAAGTTCACACAAAACTTCATACATTAAACGACATTACCAAACTAAAGTCTTGGATTTTTTCGATTGCTCGTAACACAATGATGGACTACTTTAAAAGCACGAATCAAACAGTTGAATTTAAAAATTTTGAAATTCAAACAAATATAACAAAACACGAACATACTGAAAAAGACTGCTTGTATGGAATCCTACAAAGTCTACCCAAAAAATATAGAGATCCGCTATTTTTATCAGATATTAAAGGTTTAAAACAGCAAGAAGTTGCTAATGTCCTAAAACTAAATTTAACCACTACTAAGTCTCAAATTCAACGTGCTCGTAAATTAATTGCACAAGGTTTTATGGATTGTTGTGGATTTTCACTTAACGAAGAAGGCAAACTGGTGGGAGAAATTCAAGATAAAGAAGATTGCAAGGTTTGTAAGTAAACCATTATTTTTTCTAAACTTCTTACTTTCTAAGTATACTACTAATTATAAAAAACTTATTAGCAATACGCACAGTATTTCGTATTAGTTTTAAGCTATAAAATGTAGCTCAACATAGTTATTCTTGAGTTTTATAAGAGGTAAACAGCTATAAAACAAAAAGTAAATACATGAAGTATTTGATTATAATTAGGTATGTGACTATTCCATCATTTTACCTATAACAATGGAACCAAAAAACCTTTAATATTTTTTTTAAAAAACGCTAAAGCATATAAAAACCTACACTTAAATAAGTCCGATTTTTTATCAAATTAAAATACAACCAATTAATTTTTATAATTAATTATATCTTGGTCATTGTCGTTTTGAGTATTTGTTTGCCCTCCAGAATTAGACTTTACCGTAACCTTTAACGGCAATTCACCTTGAGAATTACTAGGAGAATTAAAAGTTGCTTTTATCCCTATAAAAGAGATTGAATTTCTTGGAAAAGCCTCTCCATTTCCTTTATAAATAAATTTATGAAGTCCTCCTTCCAGTTTGTAAGACCAGTCAGAATTATTTAAATCATAACCATTTAACCTTGTTAAACTCTCATCAAAGTTAAAAGTATAAGCAGAGCTGTCTGTAATTCTAAATTCAATAGCGTCTATCATATTAGGTAAATTACCATTTGATTCAGCAAATGCTACAACAAAATCAATACTTCCTGAACTTCCATTAATTATAGTTTCCTGTGTATAAAGGGTTGGATAATAATCTGGAGGAGAAAAATTTCTGACTGTAATAGTAACTATAGCCTCATCACATGCTACAGGACTTCCATTATCACAAACACGATACCTAAAACTATCTGAGCCAGAAAAGTTTTGGTTAGGAGTATAAAGAAAACTCCCATTTGAATTTAAAACAACCGAACCATAATTAGGATTAATAACCAGAACTGTGTTAACCGTTTGGGTATTTCCCTCCAAATCACTATCATTATCCAAGACATTTCCACTCACAGCGACATTGTAATCTGTACTAAAACTATCATCTATTGCAGTTGTCGTATTAGTTACCTTACAATAAGTTATATTATCTAATCGTAAAATACCATCGTCTGCTCCTCTACCATTTGGATTTACTGTATTTAATTTTAATTCTATTCTATTTATTGAATTAACCCAAATTGGTAAACGTATTTCAGCTGTAATGTTAGGGGTTTGAGCAAGTCTATTACATGTCATATTCCAATTTCCAGTTGTACCTGAAACCCAACTAGCTCCATTCCTAACTTGATTATCTCCTGACTCCCCGTTTTGATTACTAGGACTCTTTGCCCACCAAAACTCTACACCATTAACTAACAATCTAAAAGCTAAAGAAGCACTTTCTCCTCCAGAATAGCAAGCCTCTCCTTCCTGTCCATTATTCGCTGCCCATGAAAAACGCAATCGGTACCCTTCTGAGGGAGCTGTTGAACTAGTAATATTTGAATTTAAAGGAACATTGGTAGTATGATTTATATTTTCATTTCCATAACCTTGATAGCCTGTATTAACTCCTGAGTTTTCAATTTGATTGCTACAAGACCCTCCACTAATGGCTCCCATATATACACTATTTAATCGTAAAATACCATCATCAGCACCTCTACCATTTGGATTCACAGTCTGCAACCTCAACTCAATACTTGCAATGGAATTAATCCAAGTTGGCAGCTGTATTTCGGCAGTTATATTTGGTGTTTGAGCAAGAGTATTACATGTCATATTCCAATTTCCCGTTGTACCTGAAACCCAACTAGCCCCATTCCTTACTTGATTATCTCCAGACACCCCATTCTGGTTACTTGGACTTTTAGCCCACCAAAATTCTGTTCCATTAACTATAAGTTGGAACGCTAATGATGCACTTTCTCCTCCAGAGTAACATGCTTCTCCTTCCTGTCCATTATTAGCCGCCCATGAAAAGGATAGACGATAACCACCAGAAGGAGCAGTCGAATTTAAAAGATTCGAAGATAATGGCACATTGGTAGTGTGATTTATATTCTCATTACCATAACCTTGATATCCTGTATCTACATTATAATATTCTGTTTGACTAAAAATTGGGTATACACTTACAAACACAAAAAACAAAAAAGCACTTTTTAACTTTTGGCTAAAACTACATCCTCTGATTTCAAAACGAAGTAACATTATAAAATTTAACATCTTGTAAAAATTTAAAATTCTTTATAACTTAAATATCAGCTAACCGTTCATACTAGCTACAAATTGATGATGCCAGAATACAGGGGTATGTTAAACTTTAAGTCTAAATATAAATAAATTATGACTATTATCTAAAAAAAAATGGTATTAAATTTAAAATCAACATAATAATAGATTACATATTTTATACAGGAATACTTTATGAAACTTTCGTAACTTTGTGTAAATTCAACACTAAATGAAGATATTACAAAATATAAAAGTTGCTGTAGATGCTGTTGTTTTTGGCTACCAACAAAAAAAACTTTCTGTCTTATTAATAAAAAGAGGGATTGAACCTTTTAAAGGAACTTGGGCATTGCCTGGTGGATTAGTTTTAGAAAACGAATCACTAGAACATGCCGTTGAAAGAGAATTATTAGAAGAAACAGGAGTTACTATTGATTATCTTGAACAACTATACACATTCGGAACTCCCAAAAGAGACCCTAGAAATAGAGTTATTTCTGTTACCTATTTTGGCTTAGTAAGTCCCAATCATTTTAAAATCATTGCGAATACAGATGCTGCTGAAGTGCAATGGTTCCCTATTCATGAATTACCCAAATTAGCGTTTGACCACAATCTTATTTTAACCACAGCTTTACAAAGACTTCAAAACAAAATAAACTACCAACCTATTGGTTTTGAACTACTAAAAAAAGAGTTTCCTTTTTCTGATTTAGAAAATTTGTATCAAACAATCCTTGATAGAAAAATCGATCGACGCAATTTCAGAAAAAAAATAATGAGCTTTGGAATACTTACCGAAACAGACAAAATATACCAACCATCTAGTGGTAGACCTGCAAAACTTTTTAAGTTCAATGCTAACAAGTATAAAGAATTAGAAAAAGAAGGGTTTCACTTCGAAATTAAGTTTGCGTAAAAAAAACACTAAAACATTTTTTATTTTAAAAAACCACATTATATTTGTGTAAAAATTACGCAATATGATTTTAAACTTAGATAAAAACTTTACTCCCTACCGAACGGAAAACAGTATAGACTATAACTTCTTTACTTTTTCAGGAGGAGAACCACACATTAAAATCATTTCTCAACTTGAAAATGTAGCTGAAGTAACCATTACACATCGTATTCAGTCTTTTAATGATATAGGTACACTATTATTGGCTACCAATGCATTAAAAAACATGGGAATTAAAAAATTACACGTTGTACTTCCCTATTTTCCAGCTGCTCGTCAAGACAGGTTGATGGTATCAGGTGAACCTTTATCAGTAAAAGTATATGCAGAAATTATAAATGCTCAGAATTACGAGTCTGTAGCTATTTTCGACCCACATTCGGAAGTAACTCCTGCCCTATTGAATAACTGTAAGGTTATTGACAACCACAAATTCATAGAGCAAATAACACAACAACTATCAGACGATTTACTACTAATTTCTCCTGATGGCGGTGCTCTAAAAAAGATATATAAAGTTGCTGCTTACCTTCAAAACTATGAAGTAGTTGAATGCTCTAAAAGCCGAAACGTAAAAACTGGTCAGCTAACAGGCTTTAAAGTATATGCTGATGATTTACAAGGTAAAGATTGTTTACTAGTAGATGATATTTGTGATGGTGGAGGTACTTTTTTAGGACTAGCTAAAGAACTAAAAGCTAAAAATGCTGGTAACCTATATTTAGCCGTAAGTCATGGAATATTTAGTAAAGGTTTCGAAGAACTTGAAAAACATTTTACTAAAATTTTCACTACAGATAGTTTTAAAACTATTAAAAACAAGAACTGTATACAAATTGAATTAGGAAAATTGCTATAAAGACTAAATAAAAAATTGTTATGAAAAACAAAATGATTGAATGATGAATGATGTTAAGTACATAAAAGGAGATGCAACCCAACCAAAACAAGAAGGTAATAAAATTATTATTCATGTTTGTAATGATATTGGTGGCTGGGGAAAGGGGTTTGTAATGGCTATTTCTAAAAGATGGAAAGCTCCAGAAAAAGAATATCGTAACTGGTATAAAACCAAAGAAAATTTTAATTTAGGAGAAGTTCAATTTATACAAGTTAAAGAAGATTTATGGGTTGCTAATCTTATAGGACAACACAAAATTAGAAAAGATGAAAATGGTAATCCACCAATTCGTTATGAAGCTATTCAACTGGGATTACAAAAAGTATATGAAAAAGCAAAAGAGTTAAACGCATCTGTTCACATGCCAAGAATTGGCTATGGATTGGCTGGTGGAACGTGGGATAAAATAGAGCCTTTAATAATAAAAGAGCTCATAAAAAAATCTATTTCCACTACAGTATATGATTTTGGCTAAAAATCTAAACTATGAATGAGAAAAACACAAAAAGAATAAGTAAGTTTTTAAGCTTAATATTAAGACACCAACCAGAAAAAATTGGATTAACTTTAGACACAAATGGATGGGCTTTATTAGATGAACTCTTTGCTAAGTCAGAAAATAATGGATTTTCATTTAACGAAGACAAAACAAAAATAAGAGCAAACCAAGGACACTCTTTAAAAAATGTAACAATAGTAACTGAAACAAAAACTCCTCCTCCATTTTTATATCATGGAACAGTAGCTAAATTTATTCCATCAATAAAAGAAAACGGATTACAAAAAATGAGTAGACAACACGTTCATTTAAGTTCCGATTTAGAAACTGCAAAAAAAGTTGGTAGCAGAAGAGGTAAACCTATAATTTTGACTGTTCAATCAGAAACTATGCATAAAAAAGAATTCAAATTCTTTTTATCTGAAAACAGAGTTTGGTTAACCAATCTTGTCCCAACTGAATTTATCGAATTTCAATATTTATAATGGTATGAAAACATTTGTCATTGGTGATATTCATGGAGGCTTAAAGGCCTTACCACAGGTTTTAAAAAAAGCCAAAGTTACCTTAGAAGATACCTTAATTTTTCTTGGTGATTATGTAGACGGTTGGAGTGAGTCTGCACAAGTAATTGATTTTTTAATAGAGCTAAACAAAAGGCATAAATGTATTTTCATTAAAGGAAATCATGATTTATGGTGTGAAGATTGGTTGACAACTGGTGAAGGTGAATCCATTTGGTTAGCACATGGTGGAGAAGAAACCAGGAAGAGCTACGATTCTTTTTCCGAAGAAGAAAAGCAAAAACATCTGGCCTTTTTTCAAAAAATGAAACCGTATTATATCGATAGTAAAAATCGTTTGTTTATTCATGCAGGTTTTACCTCAATGCATGGAATTGAGAAAGAGACTTTCAAATTAAACTATTATTTCGACAGAACTTTATGGGAAACTGCTTTAGCTACCGATAAAAACTTATCTGAAAAATCTAAACTATACCCAGAGAGGTTCACGCACTATTCAGAAATATATATTGGTCATACCCCAACTATACGCTATAATTCATCAAGTCCTGTAAACGCTTTAAACTTATGGAATATTGATACGGGAGCTGCATTTACAGGATGTTTAACAATTATGGATATTGACAGCAAAGAGTTTTGGCAAAGCGATCAAGTAAATACTCTGTATCCAAATGAAAAAGGAAGGAATTAAAATAAAACACAATAAAATTTTTACTTACAATTTAATTTGCGTAAATTTAACACAAACAAAATAACAAACTATGAACCCATTATTATATACAGACGGTTATAAAGTAGACCACAGAAGACAATACCCTAACAACACTACGTTAGTATATTCAAACTGGACACCAAGAAAAAGTAGAATTCAAGGAGTTGAAAAAGTAGTTTTTTTCGGACTACAATACTTCATCAAAAAATATATCATTGAAGAGTTTCAAACCAATTTCTTTAACAAACCAAAAAAAGAAATTTGCAAACAATACAGTAGAAGAATCAATAATTATTTAGGCGAAAACTCAGTAGGTATTGAGCATATTGCTGCGTTACACGACTTAGGATACATTCCTATGACTTTTAAAGCATTGCCTGAAGGTGTTGAAGTTCCTATTAGAGTACCAATGTTTACCATGTATAATACATTACCAGAATTCTTTTGGTTAACCAATTACTTTGAAACTTTATTATCTACCACAGTTTGGTTACCATGTAATTCTGCAACCATCGCAAAACAATACAGAAAAATATTAGACAAATATGCACAAGAAACCTCATCTGTTCCTGAAATGGTAGATTGGCAAGGACACGACTTTTCTATGAGAGGAATGGCTGGTATAGAAGCTGCTGAAATGAGTGCTGCTGGTCACCTATTAAGTTTTACGGGTACAGATACAATTCCTGCTGTAGACTTTTTAGAAAAGTATTACAATGCAGATTCTGACAATGAATTGATAGGCGGCTCTGTTGCGGCAACTGAACACTCTGTAATGTGTATGGGAACCAATAGTGGTGAAGAAGAAACTTTTAAGAGATTAATTACGGAAGTATATCCAAACGGTATCGTTTCTATTGTTTCTGATACTTGGGATTTATGGAAAGTACTTACCGAATATTTACCAAACTTAAAAGAAGAAGTATTAGCAAGAGACGGTAAAGTAGTAGTTAGACCAGATAGTGGTGATCCAGTAGATATTATTTGCGGAAACCCTAACGGTAAGACAGAAGCAGCACAAAAAGGAGTTATACAACTGCTTTGGGAAGTTTTTGGAGGAACAACCAACACAAAAGGCTATAAAGAATTAGACAGTCATATAGGGGCTATTTATGGCGATAGTATTACCCTTGAAAGAGCAACACAAATTTGTGAACGCTTAAAACAAAAAGGGTTTGCCTCTACTAACGTAGTCTTAGGAATAGGTTCTTTTACCTATCAATACAACACCAGAGATACCTTTGGATTTGCTATGAAAGCTACCTATGGAGAAGTAGATGGAGAAGGAAGAGAGATTTTTAAAGATCCAATTACCGATGACGGAACAAAGAAGTCTGCTAAAGGGCTATTAAAAATAACTCTAGAAGATGGAAAATATAAATTACACGATCAAGTAAGCTGGGAAGAAGAACAAAAAGGTGAATTGAGAGAAGTTTTTAAAGACGGAAAATTGTTAGTTGATGAAAAACTTAGTGAAATAAGATTTCGTACAAAAAATAGTGTATTAGAACTTACAAATTAATACAAAAACAATACCTTACAAATCTTTCAATTTGTATTTCTCTTGATTTTTTCATACCTTATTGGAAATTTAAAAAGAACTTTATGACAGATCAAGAACAAAAAAGACTCAATACAATGAATGCGGTTTTAGTGAAAATGGAAGACATTAAAAACTCACAAAAAAGCTTAATTGAAAAAATTGGAATTGTGGAAGTTCAGCTATTTGATATTCAGTCAAAAGATTTAGACAAAGAATTAGAAAAAGTAATGGTAAGAGCTTCTGACACCTTAAAAATTATCAAACAAGCTACAGAAGCTTTTGAAATGAAACGAAACCGTTTAGAAAACGAAGCATAAAAAAATCCGCTTAATAGCGGATTTTTATTTTTATCGTCTTTTCTTTTTAAAACCTTTGTTTTTTCTTCTAGAAGGTTTTGATGATTTATCCGTTACAGTATCATCAAATGTATTTTTAGTTTTTCCCGCTTTATTTTTACGCCAAGAAGTATCTTCTGGTAATAACTTATTCAACAAATCATTACGTCCCACCTTAGTCAAGGTATCTTTTATCCATTTTTTATTTTCCTTCTTATACCAAAAGAAAAACTTGTGCTGATCATCTTTCTCTTTTTTTGTCTTAGGAGTTTTTACTTCTTTTAACGTGTACGGATGATATCCACTGTAATAAATCACCGTTGCTACTGTCATTGGTGTTGGCGTAAACCCCTGTACTTGCTCTAATTGAAAGCCCATATCTTTGGTCTCAGCAGCTAAGTTTGCCATATCTTCTGCCTCACAAGCTGGATGACTCGATATGAAGTATGGTATTAACTGAAGCTTTAATTTCTTTTTAATATTAATACGGTCAAACCTATCTTTAAATAAGTGAAAATATTTAAATGAAGGCTTACGCATTAACTTTAACACAGGGTCAGATGTATGTTCAGGTGCTACTTTTAATCTTCCAGAAACATGTTTGGTCATCACTTCTTCTGTGTACGCATCTAACTCTTTAGGGTCTGCATTTTTATTGAATTCAGGCACCAACATATCATGTCGAATTCCACTACCTATAAATGATTTTTTTACTTTTGGATGTGCATCAACCGCTTGGTACAATTCTGTTAATGGTTTGTGCGATGTATCTAAATTACTACAAATTACAGGCGAAATACACGACGGTGCAACACACTTGTCACAAATCGACTGCACTTTACCTTTCATTTTGTACATATTCGCAGATGGTCCTCCAATATCCGATAAATACCCTTTAAAATCGTCCATTTGAGCAACTTGGTCTACTTCTTTTAAAACAGACTCTTGACTTCTACTCGCAATAAACTTTCCTTGATGTGCAGAAATAGTACAAAAACTACATCCTCCAAAACATCCACGGTGAATATTGATAGAAAACTTAATCATTTCAAATGCAGGAATAGGCCCACGTTTGTTGTACTTTGGGTGTGGTAATCTCGTATATGGTAAATCGAATGAAGCATCAATTTCTTCCTCCGTCATTGTTGGAAACGGTGGATTAATCATCAACTTTTTATTTCCAACTTGTTGAAAAATACGACGCGCATATAATTTGTTCGACTCCTGCTCTATTACTTTAAAGTTAGATGCGTATGCCTTTTTATCCTTTAAACACGTCTCATGCGAGCTAATTTCAATATCCTCCCAATTCTTATTCTTTGGAACTTTTTCTCCTTTCTCTAGTAAAACAGCTGTTTGCTTAATGGTATTCAAACTCGAAAACGGAACTCCTTTTTGTAACAACTCTACAATTTCACGTAGTGGCTGCTCTCCCATTCCGTATACCAACATATCAGCTTTAGACGTTTCTAAAATGGTTGGTAGTAATTTATCAGACCAATAATCGTAATGTGTAACACGACGTAAAGAAGCTTCAATTCCACCAATTAATACAGGAACCTCTGGAAACTTTTCTTTTAAAATTTTAGAATATACTGAAGTAGCATAATCAGGTCTAAACCCTTTATCCCCATTAGGAGTGTAAGCGTCTTTATCACGACGACGTTTACTCGCCGTATAATTACTTACCATCGGATCCATACAACCACCCGTAACCGCAAAAAACAATCTTGGGGTTCCTAACTTTTCAAAATCCTGTAAGTTATCATGTACACTTGGTTGCGGAACAATCGCCACACGCAAGCCATAACTCTCTAAAATACGCCCAATTACTGCTGGACCAAATGATGGATGATCTACATATGCATCGCCACTAAACAGGATTACATCTAATTCATCCCATCCTCTTAACTTCACCTCTTTATTTGTAGTAGGTAACCAATCTGAAAGTCGTCTTATTCTCATGCCGCTGCAAAGGTACGGGGTTTTATTTACATCACAATACAGTAAAAAACTGAAAACTAGCGATAAATAATAATTACCATCTATAAGAAACCACCTCTTTAACAATTAATTAAGATAATGCCGAAAGTAGTTTTGCTAAATTCCGCCCTTATTTATTCAATTAATTTTTACAATGACCCAAAAAATACTTTCAATTATTTTAGTGGTATTTCTTGCTTTAGGATTTTCTTTGAATGCGGAAGCACAGCGAAAGAAGAATAAAAACGCAAAAAAAGAGACTACTACTAAAAAAGACAAACCTAAAAAGGGCGGTATACAACCTTACGAAAAGGTGGTTACTAAAAAACACAAAACAGATGAAGGTTTCTTTAAAGTACACTCAAAAGATTCTAAATATTTATTTGAAATCCCTGATTCGTTACTTAACCGTGAAATGTTAATGGTTACTAGAATAGCTAAAACGGCTAATGGAATTGGATTTGGTGGTGGAAAACAAAACACACAAGTACTACGCTGGGTAAAAAATAAAAAAAAGATTCTATTGAAAATAGTTTCTCACAATGTTGTTGCTGACACCATTTTACCTGTACACGAAGCTGTAGTTAATTCAAACTTTGAGCCCATCCTATTTGCTTTTCCTATCAAAGCATTTAGCAAAGACTCAACAGCTACGGTAATTGATGCTAGTCCTCTTTTTGAAAATGATGTAAAAGCAATTGCTTTTCCTCAAAGAAGCAGAAAGCGTTATAAGATTTCTAAAATGGATAAAACGAGATCTTATATTGACAGAATTAGTAGTTATCCTCAAAACATAGAAATTAGAAATGTAAAAACTTACATTGCAGGAAATCCTCCATCAAATTCAAGTGTAGGTTCAGTAACTATGGAGTTGAGTAACTCTATGATTTTACTTCCTAAAACCCCTATGAAAAGACGTTATTTTGACGAGCGTGTAGGGTGGTTTACGAGTTCTCAAACAGATTACGGATTAGACGCACAAAAAAGTAAATCGGTTACGTATTTAGACAGATGGCGTTTAGAAGTAAAAGATGAAGACCTTGAAAAGTTTAAAAGAGGAGAATTGGTAGAGCCTAAAAAACAAATCGTATACTACATTGATAGAGCTACTCCAAAAAAATGGCGTAAATACATTAAACAAGGTATTGAAGACTGGCAAATTGCTTTTGAAACTGCAGGATTTAAAAATGCAATTGTAGCTAAAGATGCTCCTACTAAAGAAGAAGATCCAGATTGGAGTCCTGAAGATGTACGTTATTCTGTAGTTAGATATTTAGCTTCTCCAATTCCAAATGCAAATGGACCTCACGTTAGTGATCCACGCTCAGGAGAAATTTTAGAGTCAGATATCAACTGGTATCATAACGTAATGACCCTATTACACAACTGGTATTTTGTACAAACAGCAGCTATTAATCCAGAAGCTAGAACCAATCAGTTTAAAGATGAAATCATGGGACGTCTTATTCGTTTTGTATCTTCTCACGAAGTTGGTCACACTATTGGATTACCTCATAACATGGGAAGCTCTGTTGCCTACCCTGTAGATTCATTACGTTCAGCTGAGTATACTCAAAAAAATGGAACTGCTCCTTCTATTATGGATTATGCTCGTTTTAACTATGTAGCACAACCAGAAGACAAAGGTGTAGCCTTAATGCCAAATATTGGACCTTACGACAAGTATGCTATCAATTGGGGATACAGACCAATTTTAGATAAATCTGCTAAGGAAGAAAAGCCTACCTTAAATAAGTGGATTAAAGAAAAAGCAGGAAACCCTGTGTATAGATTCGGACACCAACAAGTTCGTAACATCATTGATCCTAGTTCTCAAACAGAAGATTTAGGAGACGATGCTATGAAAGCAAGTGCTTATGGTATTAAAAACTTACAACGTATTTTACCTCGTTTAGAAGAGTGGACTACTGAAGATGGTGAAACTTATGAAGAGTTAAAAACTATGTACGGACAAGTAGTTGGGCAATTTAATAGATATATGGGACACGTAAGTTCTAATATTGGTGGTGTATATGAATACTTTAAAACTGCCGATCAAGACGGTGCTGTATATATTCACGTTCCAAAAGAACACCAAAAAAGAGCGTTACAATTTGTAAATGATGAATTGTTTAAAACTCCAAATTGGTTAATTGACGAAAACATTATTAGCAAAACACAACACTCAGGTGTTATTGAGCGCATTAGAGGTTTACAAGTACGAACGTTAAATAGAGTTTTAAAAACGGGAAGGTTAACACGTATGATTGAAAACGAAACGCTGAATGGTAATAAAGCTTACACACTTCTCCAAATGATGGGTGACTTACGTAAAGGTATTTGGAGCGAAATATATGCTAACAAAACCATAGACCCTTATCGTAGAAACTTACAACGAGCACATTTAGATCGATTAGACTTTTTACTAAATAAAGCCAAAGATCAAAAAGCTGCTAAAAGTGACCGAGGTTACTTTAAACAAACAGCCGTTACTATCAATCAATCAGATATTAAACCTGTAGTAAGAGGAGAATTAAAGCGTTTACAAAGAGATATTAAAAGAAGTATTCCTTCTGCTCGTAACACGATAACTCGTTACCACTTACAAGATGCAGCAGATAGAATAAATACTATTCTAAACCCAAACAAATAATTTTTCTTAAATAACAGCAATCTAATTGGTTGCTGTTATTTTTTTTACATTTACCTTCCATCTACTAAAAAACTACAATGAAAAAAAACTTAGTTCTATTATTTATAATTGCAGTTTCATTTGCTAGTTGTACTAAGAAAACAACGGCAAAAAAAGCTGAAAAGACAGAAAACACTTACGTTAAAGACCACTACACTAAAAAAGAGGTAAAAATTACAATGAGAGATGGCGTGAAGCTACATGCCACCATCTATTCACCAAAAGACACCAGTAAAACCTACCCTATTTTACTACAACGCACCCCGTATAGCTGTAGACCTTATGGAGAAAGTGAATTCAGAAAAAAAATAGGTCCTAATCCTATTTTAATGAAAGAAGGGAACATCATAGTATACCAAGATGTTCGCGGACGTTGGATGAGTGAAGGAGTATACGACAACATGCGTGCTTACATTCCGAATAAAACAGCAAAACAAGCCGATGAAACTACCGACACCTATGACACTATTGATTGGTTAGTTAACAATGTAGCAAACAATAATGGTAAAGTAGGTACATGGGGAATTTCATATCCTGGTCACTACGCTACTGTTTCAACTATTGATGCGCACCCAGCTTTAAAAGCTGCTTCACCACAAGCATGTATTGGTGATTTCTTTTTTGATGATTTTCACCATAACGGAGCCTTCTTATTAAGCTACTTTAAAGCTATTTCTTTATTTGGAACTTACAAAGATCAACCTACCGATTCAGCTTGGTACTCTTTTCCTGATATGAAAACTCAAGATCAATATCAGTTTTTCTTAGACAAAGGACCATTAAAAAACTTAAACGAATATTTTCAATACGACAAATTAGACACCAAAGTTGCCGATACTAAAGAACGTATTGATGATTTCTTTTGGAAGGAAATGGTAGAACACCCTAACTACGACTCGGTATGGCAAAGCAAAGGAATTATTCAGCATTTAAACAAAGTACCTTCTACGGTAGCAACGATGATTGTTGGAGGTGAATTTGATGCTGAAGACTTGTATGGTCCATTAGAAACCTATAAAAACATTGAAAAAAATCAACCAAACAATTATAATACAATTGTTTTTGGACCTTGGGATCACGGTGGATGGTCGAGAAATAAAGTAGCTAACAAAGTTGGTAACTACTACTTTGGAGATTCAATCTCTTTAAAATTCCAAAAAGAAGTAGAAACAAAATTCTTCAATCATTTCTTAAAAAGTGATGGTACTAAAAACTCAGGATTACCAGAAGCCTATGTTTTTGATACAGGTAAAAAAACATGGAAATCATACGATGCATGGCCACCAAAAAATGCACAAAAACAAACATTTTTCCTTTCAGAAAACCAAGAATTAACGGCAACTCAAAAAGGAAATAGTAAGGTTAGTTTTATTAGTGATATTAAACGACCTGTACCCTATTCAGAAGACATAAAAACGGTGTTTACTCCACGTAAATATATGACAGACGATCAGCGTTTTGCTGCTCGTAGACCTGATGTATTGGTATTTGAAACAGAAGTATTAACTGAAGATTTTACACTTGCTGGTGATATTTTAGCAAAACTACAAGTAGCTACCACAGGTTCTGCAGCCGATTGGATTGTTAAGGTTGTTGATGTACATCCTGCTGATTTAAAAAACGACAACAAAGAAATGCAACCACATTTAAAACTAAGCAACTATCATTTAATGGTACGTAGCGAAGTAATGCGTGGACGTTTTAGAAATAGTTTTTCTAAACCAGAACCATTTACACCAAACCAGAAAACAGCCGTAAATATTAAACTACAAGATGTTTTCCATACGTTTAAAAAAGGACACAAAGTTCAAATACAAGTGCAAAGTACTTGGTTTCCATTAATCGATTTGAATCCGCAAACCTATGTAGACAATATTTACAAGGCAGACGAAAAAGATTTTAAAACACAAACACATTCAGTATTTACTGATTCTAGTATAGAATTTACTGTGTTAAAATAACAACAAACTTTTTTCTATTTAAAAACTCACAAAACCTAAGAGCATTGTGAGTTTTTTAGTTTTATAATACCTTGGCAAGCCATAGCTATAATCAAAAACTATAAAGGACACTACCAAGGTGATAATAAGTCAATTTGTGTTAAAATTAATAAAAGATTCTAAAAACCCTTCGCCTAACTATTCTACTTGGGGTGGTGGCTCTGGTGTTGTAGTAGTTTACGGAATAGCCAAACCTGCTCAAACTCCGCTTACAGGTCCAGTTAGTGAGGTTAAAAATCTATCATAAAAAATAAGCATCTTTAAAACAAACGCTTATTTAGTCAACACAATTATTTTAGGCTCTTGTACTCCTTTTATTTTTTTATATTTGGATGAAAAAGTGCTATTATACCTCCATATCATTCGTATAAAAACACTAAAAGTACTTATATAAACAAGTTGTAAGTAATGCGAAAATCGAGCTAAAATTCAACATTTGAACTAAAAAAGCCAACCGCACAGTCAAGCACATTTCATTTTGCTCGTGCCTCACAAAATAAAAAGAGCTTGCCTTTTTCCACCACTCACCTTTACGGAATGATAATTTTAATACTCATTTAGTGAGTATATTGAAAATGTTCTTTACTTTAGTAAACTGAATTAAAAAAATTCAAAATGAACCGAATAAAAGAGGTTTTAGAACAAAAAGGAATAAAACAAATCTGGTTGGCTGAACAATTGGGAAAGAGTTACAATATGGTGCACTCTTATGCTCAAAACAAAAGACAACCAAGTTTGGAAGACTTATACAAAATTGCAGAAATCCTAAATGTAGAAGTCAAAGAATTATTAATTGAAAGAACTGATTTAAAATAATGATAGAAGAAACCAAACCAAAAGAAGGATATATATACGACTATATTTCTGGACTAGAAATAAAAGCAACACCTGAAGAAATAGATGCTGTGCAAGTCTTTAGTAAAATACTTGTTGAAGATTATGACTATCCAAAAGAGTATATTCAGACAAGACCTCAATTCCGTGTAAAGGCAAGACCAAGCGACACATCTAAACCTTATCCTGTTGATATTGCAGTATTCAATAAAAAGAATAAAAATGATGACAATATTTGGATAATAATTGAGTGTAAGAAAAAGACCAGAAAAGATGGTAGAGGTCAACTAGAGAACTATCTGACTTTTTCTAAAGCTCAACTTGGAGTTTGGTTTAATGGAAATGAAAAACTCTTCTTAAAAAAAATTGAAAAAGACGGTAAAGTTTTATTTGAAGAGATACCTAACATTCCAATTTACGGACAACGTATTGAAGATATTGGTAAGTTTAAGAGAAAAGACTTAAAGCCAGCATATAATCTTAAGTCTATCTTTAGAACAATGCGAAACTATCTTGCAGGTAATGTGGTTGGTGCAACTAGAGATGAAGTGCTAGCTCAACAGTTAATCAATGTGATATTTTGTAAAATATATGATGAAAAATATACTCGACCAGATGACATCACAAGTTTTAGAGCTGGAATTGATGAAAAACCTGAAGATGTAAAAACAAGAATTTTAGAAATCTTTGACTTGGTTAAGAAAAAATACCAAGATGTTATGGACAGTTCTGATAAAATTATGCTTGATGCAAAATCTTTATCATATGTAGTCGGTGAACTTCAATTATTTTCTCTAACTGATGCTGAACGTGATGCTGTTGGTGATGCTTTTGAGGTATTTATCGACCACGCATTAAAAGGCGGTCAAGGTCAGTTCTTCACACCTAGAAATGTAGTCAAAATGACAATTGATATGCTTGACCCAACAACTGAAGACTTAATAATTGACCCAGCTTGTGGTTCAGGTGGATTTATTATCGAGTGCTTGAGACATTTATGGAGTAAAGTTGAGGAAGAAGGCAAAAAATACAAATGGCCAGATAACGAAATAGAAATTGAAAAACAGAAAGTTGCAATAGATAAAATCAGAGGGATTGATAAAGATTATTTCCTAGGAAAAGTATGTAAAGCTTATATGGCAATACTAGGTGATGGAAGAGGTGGAATTTTTTGTGAAAATTCTCTTGATGTCCCATCAAACTGGTCAACTAAAACACGTGAAAAGATACAGCTTGGTACTTTTTCAATGGTTGTTACTAATCCACCATTTGGGAAGAAAATAAATGTAGAAGGCGAAAAACTACTTTCCCAATATGATATAGGTTACAAATGGAAAAAGAATAAAAAAGAAGGAACTTGGGAGAAAGGAAAACTAAAAGATAAAGAAGCACCTCAATACTTATTTATAGAAAGATGTATTCATCTTTTAAAAGCAGGAGGAAAAATGGGTATTGTTCTACCAGATGGAATATTTGGTAATGACCAGTTAGGTTACATAAGAAACATTATTTCCGATAATTGTCAAATTGTAGCAGTAGTTGATGTTCCAAAAGAAACATTTATGCCTCACACAAGTACAAAAACAAGTATATTATTTGTTAAAAAGTTAGCAAAAAAAGCTGAAACAGATTATCCGGTTTTTATGGCAGTTGCAGAAAAATGTGGTCACGATAGAAGAGGAAATGTTTTAGAAGAAGAAGACTTATCAGGAATAGGTCCAATATTTAGAAATTGGTTAAAAGAGAACAATGTTACATTTTAAAACGACATACAAATCCAAAATTGAAGAAGCAGGTCGTTTTGATGCCAGATACTTTTATTTAGAAGATGTTTTGCAAAAATTTAACGACCGTGAAGATTTTGAACTAGTTAAACTTGGTGACCCCAAAGTTCTTAAGACAATTACAGATGGAGAACACGCAGGTCAAAATTTTGTAGAAGAAGGAATATTATTCATAAAAAATTCCTCAATTAAAGATTTTGATATTTCATTAAATGATGGCTTTTATATTGAAAAATGGAAACACGAAGAACAAAAACGTTCAAACTTAAAGCCGAAAGACGTATTATTCACAACTATAGGTCATATTGGCTCTGCCACAATTGTACCTGAAAATTTTTGCGAAGCAAATATCAATCAAAATTTAGTTAAAATTGAGATAAATGAAGAATATATAAATCCTTATTATGTTGCTTCGTATTTAAATAGTTATTTAATCAAGGAACAAATAAACTGTTTATTTACAGGTAATATTCACGGAATATTAACTTATCCAAAAATTAAGAATTTAGAAATTATTGTTCCACCAAAAGCGTTTCAAGATAACATTGCTAACTTATTTAAAAAGGCAATTGAATACACTGAAAAGTCGAATAAAATAATTGCAGACAGTAAAAGTAAATTTGAAGAGTATTTAGAAATACCAGAAAAATCTATTGATTATTCCAAAACCTATTCTACAAGTCGTGATTCTTTACTAAAGAATAATAATTGGATACCTAAACTTTATCTACCTGAATATGCTACTACTCTAATAGAAGTAGAGAAAAAATGGGAAACTAAACCATTAGTAGGTGAAAATGGTGTTGCAATTATGTTTAAAGGTGATGAAGTAGGAAGTGATAATTACAGCAAATATTTGGAAAAAAATGAAGATGATGTTCCTTTTATTAGAACTTCAGATATATATAATTGGCAAGTTGACCAAAATCCTGACTTTTTCATTCCAATTGAAATATTCAACGAATTAGAGCAGAAAATATTAGAAAACGACATACTATTTACTAAAGATGGTCGTATTGGAAAAACTGCTTATGTTACATCTGAAGATAGACTAATTGCTTCAAGCGGAGTTTCAATAATTAGAGCAAAAAACATTGACCCTTATTATTTGTTCCTTGTTCTTACAAGTGATTATATTGGTCAGTTTCAAGCTATTCAGCATACGGTTTACGCTTCTACAATTCCACATTTAAGAGAAAGTAAAATTAAAAATTTTAGAATACCGATATTGCCAAAAGATAAGATTGAGGAACTTTCTAAAATGACAAAGAAAGCGATGGACTTAAAAAACAAACGTAAGAAACTAATAAAAGAAATCAGAACGTCAATAAACAGATATTTAATAAGCTAACGCACAAAGCCATACACATTTGCAACTCGCACAAGCCAACGCTACGCCAAAAATTGCAAAAGAGTATGTCTTGCCAACGCTCACATATGAACTAAACAACAAACATCGGAAAACCAAGCTGAATGAAAAAAAGCACTACTTACAACAACGTGTATAAAACATAGCTATTATAGGCTTTCCGAAAGGTTTTTGTATATTTAAAAAGTACGCCAAATTTTTTATTTGGTTATATTTAAAAAAGAAAATTAAACATAAAAACAAAAAATTCGGCTCGTGCTAAATCCGAAAAGCTAGCGTTTATTTATACGCTACGTTTCATACACAAGACCGTTACCAAACAACCTGAACATAAATGTCGAAAAAAAGAAAATATATTATCCCATTTTCAATTATTATAATTCTCATTGCAGGGTATTTAATAGCTGATTCCATTTTATTCGATGGGGTAAGACCAAAGGCTATAAACGAGAATGGCTTTCAAGCAAAATACTTCGCTAAAGGTGACTTGACCAATAAAACTGCAGTTGTTCTAATTGGAGGTGGACAATGGGGAGATTATTGGGCACAGGAATTTTCGAATAAAGAAATGGTCGCATTATCATTGCCATATACTGGAATAGAGGGATTACCGAAACTACCCGAAGATATTGATTTAAAATACTTTAAAAATGCAATAGAGTGGCTAGGAGCACAAAAAGAAGTTAATTCTGAAAAGATAATTGTAATGGGAGCATCACGAAATGCCGAATTAGCATTAGTCATCGCTTCAATTTTTACTAATTTTATAAAAGGAGTTATCGCTTATTCACCCAGTTCTGTTTCTTGGTCAAACACAGTTCTACCCTATAATTCGAATGAATTGAAACCAAGTTGGAAATACAAAGGGATTGATATTCCATATATACCTATGGATAAAATTTCTGGAAATAAGTCTAACAAAGTTGAAATGATAGGTTATTGGGAAAAGGGCTTATCTAAAACTGATTTAGTTGATAACGCTTTTATAAAGGTAGAATTCATAACAGGACCTATTTTACTCTTTTCTGGAATTGATGATAAGGTATGGCCATCCGCAAAGATGGCTGATATGATTGAAAAAAGACTAGAAGAAAATAATTTCAAGTATGCCCTTAAAAATATTCAATATGAAAATGCAGGGCATCTAATTTCAAGAAATCCCGAACAAAAAACAGACCTTAGAACTGGAAAAATAAATCTTGGAGGAAGGGAATTCGAATATGAATTTGGTGGAACTGATGATGGAGATTACAAAGCGAAGAAAGATGCGAAAATGAAGTTAATGGAATTTTTAGATGGAATATAAAACTTTAAAAAGGCAGTTGCTAACAATGGCCATAAGTAATTGCTAGTTCACTTCCGACTTACGAAAATTCTGCTGGAATTTTCTATCTGTGATTTGTTTGCTAAATTAGTTGCTTAAACACGCAACTAACCATACACAAACACGTTAACTGCAATATAATAAACCGACAATGAATAAATTAATTTTACTCTTTTGCGTCATTCTATTTGTTTCCTGTAAATCACAAGAAAAATTTGAAGTAAATAATATTGCACGATTTGAACAGCAAGTTGATTCTTTACGAACAGAATATAAAATTCCTGGAATTAGTGTAGGAATTTCTATTAATGATTCAATACAATTAATCAAAGGTTTTGGACTGGCTAACGTTGAGCAAAAAATTCCAATGACAGGAGATACACCTTTACGAATAGCTTCATTAACTAAACCGATTTTTTCAACAATCTTTATGCATCTGACCGAAGAAGGAAAAATTGATTTAAATTGGAAAATAAAAGATTATTATCCAGACTATATAGGCAGCTGTACAAGAATACTTGGATATTTTAACGAAGAAATGCCAGAATATTCATTTCTCTTAAATAAATATCAGCCAGAACGTGATGATATCTTGCTAAAACATCATCTATCTCATACTGCTGAAAATATTCCCGGAACAAATTATAAATACAATGGATTTCTCTATGGAATGCTCTCTGACGTTGTAGAGAATGTCACGCATCAAAAATTTGATAAATGGGTTGACAGTTTAGTAATTAAAAAACTGAATTTACAAAATTCAGCACCCTCGCAGTTAGACAAATCAAAAAAAACAATCTTGGATAAAATTGCCTTACCTTATAAAATTGACGATAACGGAAATTTTCAAAAAGTTGAATTCCCAGACCTAGACTTAAATGCAGGTGCAGGTCTTGTCTTTTCTGCTAATGACTTATTACTCTTTGACAGAGCTTTTGACAATAATGAAATTATCTCAAAAAAAAGTAGAGAGAAAGTGCTGAAACCATTTGAGTTGGCAAACAAAAGTCTTTCGCCTTATGGTTATGGTTGGTTTACACAGAAATATAATGGATACACTTTGGTTTGGCACTATGGGTTACAACCAAACGCCTATTCTGGTCTATACTTAAAAGTTCTTGAAAAGGATTTGACTTTAGTAATTTTAGCAAACAGCCAAAATTTAAGTCAACCATTTGATTTGGGAAAAGGAAATGTATTGAACTCTAAATTTGCAATGGCTTTTTTAAACGAATTCTTGAATACAAAAAAATAAAAAATACTACAGATAACACCGTATATAATTTATTGCTAGTTCTAGCCTACTTATGAAAATCTTCGCGGATTTTCTATTTTGTTTGTATTTGCTAAATTAGGAGCCTAAAACATATACAAACACGTTGGATATCATTAGACAAAACCAACGGAACACTTATACTCTAATGAAAGCAATAGTATATAACAAGAAACACTTACCCTTCAGACTGCAAATCAAAGAGGTTGAAAAACCTATACCCAAGGACAATGAAGTCTTGCTGAAAGTTTCATCAGTATCGTTAAATGCTGCGGACTACCGTTCAATGAAAATGGGAATGATTCCAAAGAAAAGAATATTTGGATCAGCAGTATCTGGCACAATAGAGTTAGTGGGAAAAAACATCAAACATCTGAAATCTGGAGATGAAGTAGTTGGAGACCTCACAGATTTTGGCTTTGGAGGATTAGCAGAATTCGCTGTAGCCCCAGAAAAAGCTTTTATCCACAAACAACCAAACACATCCTTTGAAGATTCTGCAACATTGCCTGTGGCTGCAACAACCGCTCTAAAAGCATTGCGAGATAAAGGCAATATTCAGAAGGGACAAAACGTGCTAATTGTTGGTAGTTCAGGTGGCGTTGGAATCTTTGCATTGCAACTCGCTAAATATTTTGGTGCAAAAGTCACTGCTGTATGTAGCTCTAAAAACATAGAACAATCAACTTCTTTGGGAGCAGATGAAGTAATAGATTATACGAAAGAAGATATTACCAAAGGCAGCATTCGCTACGACCTCATTGTAGCAATCAACGGCAGTTATCCCTTATTAGGATATAGGCGGATTCTTAATTCAAAGGGCATATTTGTTATGGTAGGCGGCACACTACCACAGATATTAAAATCTATTTTTTTTGGTTGGATATTGTCTTTTGGAGGGAAGATAATGAAACCTCTTTTCGCAAAATCTAATCCAAAAGATTTAGAATACGTTGCAAAATTATTGGATCAAGGGAAAATTAGAGCGATCATTCATAAGCGTTATGCCCTTGAAAAGGCAGCAGAAGCAATGGACTATATAAGTAAAGGACACGCACCCGGTAAAGTGATTATAAATATTCAATATAATAATAACGAATACCCAACAAAATCTAAACTGCATTGAAACACAGTTTAGCTAAACCGTTGTGGGTAATGCTGAATTATAGTATTCAAATAACACTTTTTTTCTAAATTAAATTGTACATTGTCCTTAGCAAAACAAGCAATCTATCAATAATGGAAATTAAACACAATGAGCTTAGTTTTCAATTAATGGTTGAAGCTACTCCAACGGCTTTAATTGTTGTTAATAATTATGGAAAAATAGCTTACCTCAATAATTTTTCCGAAAAATTATTTCTTTATAAAAAGAATGAATTGATTGGACAAGATATTGGCATCTTAATCCCTCAAAATAAAAGTTCAAACCATCCTGCTTATATAAAAGAGTTTTTTGTAAATCCCAAAAGCAGACAAATGGGTGAGAATAGGGAGTTATATGCCTTAAAGAAAAATGGTGTCACCTTTCCTGTCGAAATAGGATTAAATCCGTTAGTTACAGTTGATGGAACACTTGTTCTTGCTGCAATTATTGATATATCAGATCGAAAAAAAGCAGATGAACAATTTCGTTTAGTTGTTGAATCAGCACCCAATGCAATGATAATGGTTGATAATCGTGGTCTAATAATAATGATAAACAAACAAACCGAATTACTTTTCGGATATAGTCGAGATGAACTTATTGGTCAAAAAATGGAATTGTTAGTACCAGATAGATTTAAAGAAAACCACTCAAATCACAGAACTAGCTTTTATAAAAAACCTACATCAAGAGCAATGGGAGCTGGAAGAGATCTTTTCGCCCTAAAAAAGGATGGAATAGAAATCCCTATTGAAATTGGACTAAACCTTATTCCAAAAAAGGATAGCCAATTTGTCCTTGCATCAATAATTGACATTACAGAAAGGAAAAAGAATGAAGAAGCTTTCAAAGAATATACAAAAAGCATCGAACATAAGAATCAGGAATTGGAACAGTTTACTTATATAGCATCTCATGATTTAAGTGAACCATTAAATTCTATCCAAGGCCTTATTTCATTAATAATGGATGATGAAGAAAATAATATTGATGAAAACTTGATTGTGAAATTAAATTTTATGGATCAATCAGTAACCCGCATGAAGGAACTTATAAAAGGATTATTAGACTATGCTCGTTTAGGTAAAAATGTAGAATCCGTTGAAGTTGATTTTAACCTACTTGTAAAAAATGTTCTAAGTGATTTAGAGTCTTCAATCAAAAAGCATGAAGCTAATATTATTGTAGAAAACCTGCCAAAAATAAAAGCTTATGAGCTTGAGATTCATTTGTTATTTCAAAATTTAATAAGCAATGCAATTAAATATAGGAATTCAACAATTCCGCCAAAAATCCATATTTCTGCAAAACATGTCAATAACTTATGGCAATTCGCTATAAGAGATAATGGTATAGGTATACCATTAGACCAAAAGGATAAAATATTTCTATTATTTCAGCGCTTGCATGCTCGCAATGAATATTCAGGGGTAGGCATTGGGTTAGCTCATTGTAAAAAAATCGTCGAACTCCATAATGGTAATATATGGGCCGATTCAGAGGTAGGGAAAGGCAGTATATTTTATTTCACTTTAGCTGTTAAATAAATTGACATGAGAAAAATAAAAGGTTTAGATTGTATTTTACTAATTGATGATGAGGAAATAAACAATTATCTCAATATTAAGCTTATAGAGAAATTAAAAATTGATGTTCATGTAGAAGTTGCACTTAATGGTAAACTAGGTTTAGAATATCTTACTTGTTCAGGAAAATATCACTATAATAAATGCTCTCCTCAGCCTGGTTTAATTTTTCTTGACATAAATATGCCATTAATGAATGGCTGGCAGTTTCTTGATGAATATAAAAACCTAAACGAAGATCTAAAAACTCAACACGTAATTGCTATGTTGTCCGCGAGTAATAACCCTGATGATATAAACCGAGCTAATTCAAAAGGAGATTTGGTTGAGTTTATTAATAAACCGCTTACAGTTCAAAAGTTAGAAGAAATCATATACAAGTTTTTTCCACAAGATGCCTAAACATATATTTTACTTAGGCACATACCCACTACAATGTATATACAAAACAGGCGAGATTGTATTAAATTCAGGGGGCATATCCCGCTTTCGAATTATAACGGTTTGATAAGTTTTATGTCCGCAATCGCCTACTTTACATATACTCAACGTTCACAACCACTTTAAAAACTCCTCTCTAGGAATTTCTCTTGCACCTAAACTTGCTAAATGGTCGTTATATACTTGGCAATCGATGAGTTTATAACCACCTTTTTGAGCTAAATGAGTAAAAGTAACTTTACTCATATTGCTTACTTTACTAAACATACTCTCGCCACAAAACACCCCGTTTCCTAAATCTACTCCGTACAAACCTGCTACCAATTTGTCATCCATCCATACTTCAATAGATTTTGCATAGCCTTTGTCGTGAAGGTTTATGTAAGCATCTTCCATTTCATCGGTAATCCAAGTACCTAATTGGTCAAAACGATTAATATGTCGGCAATTAAAAATTACCTCATCAAAAGCTTTGTTTTCTGTTATGGTAAAACCACCTTTTCTCAATACTTGTTTCATCGATTTGGAAATCTTCACTTCCTCAGGAAACAACACCATACGCTCCCATGGAGAATACCAAACAATCGGCTCACCCTCATTAAACCACGGAAAAATCCCATGTTGGTAGGCATACACCAATCGCTCAACCGATAAATCACCGCCCAAAGCCAGTAAACCATCATCAGTAGCCAACTCATACGGAGGAAATTCTATTTTTTCAGAAAGCCAAATCATTCGTTACATTCTTTTTTACAAAAATACTATATCCGTGAACTCAACATAAAAGTTTTATCAATAAAACAAAGTATAGTCGCCATCAGCAAAGTTCACTGGCATTTTCTCAATTTATTCCTAAAACAATGTTAGTCCTAACAAATAAATTACACTGCCTACCACCATTGCTATTAAGGTATAGGGTAAAATTTCTTTTGCCTTTAGTTTTGTAATTCCTAATAAGGGTAATGCCCAAAAAGGCTGTAACATATTGGTTATTTGGTCTCCGTATGCTAGTGCCATAATTGCCTTAGGCAACGGAACCCCTAATTTTAACGCACTTTCTACAACAATAGGCCCTTGTACAACCCATTGCCCTCCTCCACTCGGTACAAAAATATTGACCAAACCAGCACTAAAAAACGTAAATATTGGTAATGTCGTTGCAGTTGCTATCGACACGAAAAAATCAGAAATTAAAATAACCATCCCCGTACTTTTCATCACACCCATAATACCAAAATACAACGGAAACTGAATTAAAATCCCAGAAACATCACTAATCGACTCTCCAACAGCATTGGTAAACTTTTTAAAACTTCCATGAAGAATAATTCCCAACCCAAGCATAAAAAAATTAATTAGGTTAGGCGTAATTTTTAATTGCTGAATATCTGCCCAATAACGATAACCAAATGCTACTAAAATCAAAACACCAAAAGCAATGGCTAACCATTTAGAACTATCTAGTTTTTCTGCTTGGGTAGTTGCTTTTTCATCTGTATGCATTTTATATTCTGGTAAGTGAATCGCTGTAGGATTTGCTTTTTTTCCTAAGAAATAAAAAGTTGCAGATACTGTAATTACCACCACCAAAAAAATCAACAAATTCCACCAACTAAAAATAGTTTGAGAATAATCAATCACATCCGGTATTTGAGCTAAAATCTCATCCGAAGAAACCGATTGCATAATACTTTTTATATGTCCGCTCTCGTTAATTTTTATTGGTGCAGAACCTGAAATTCCTCCATGCCAAACCATCAATCCCATATAACCTGCCGCTCCAATAATTGGATAATTTAGTTTGATATTATGTTGTTGTGCATGTTCTGCTACTTTACGCGCCAACAAAGCTCCAAAGATGAGTCCTAACCCCCAATTAAAAAATGCCACCAACATGGTTGTACAACTTACAATAGCAGCGCTATTTGCAGTATTAGTACAATACTTTGTTACTCTTAAAATTAAATTACTCACAGGTTTACTCAACACCAATACATGCCCTAACACCAAAATCAACATCATTTGGTAGGCGAAAACCAACAATCCGTTAGACCAAATTCCGTTTTCCCAAAATTGTAACACCTCTAAAGAATAATTAACTACTGAGCTCTCTTCTGGTTTTGTAAAAAACAGTGCTAATAAAAGAGTTACCAGTGTTAATAATATGGCGATGGTAAAAGGTGAGGGTAAATATTTTTTAAAAACATTTTCTATAACCTGTGTAATTTTCATAGTGTAGGGTTTGATTTGCTAAAATAATCAAATAGCGATAAATTATTTTAGAACAAGTTTATAGTTATAAGATAAAACTTGAAATATTTCTCTTAATCTACTATAGTATTTAAATCTCATTGAGGGAGTAAATTGTTTTTTTAACTAGCTTTGCAGCATGGTAAAAGAACTTCAATTACGTGTTAATTTAGTAGAAGAACGTAAAGACAATATATTGCAGCTAAAAGCTGCTAAAAAACTAGGTATTAACATTGCTGATATTACTAGTATAAAAGTGTTGCGTAAATCGATTGACGCACGTAAAAAAGAAGTTGTTTTCAACTACAAAGTAGCAGTTTATATTAACGAACCGCAACCTGATACTTCTGACTACATTTTTGAATATAAAGATGTGTCGAATGCCAAAGAAATTCATATTGTAGGTTTTGGTCCTGCGGGAATGTATGCAGCACTTCGTTGTATTGAATTAGGCTACAAACCTATTGTGTTAGAGCGTGGTAAAAATGTACAAGATCGTCGTAGAGATTTACGTGCTATTAACCAATTTCATGAAGTAAACCCAGACTCTAACTATTGTTTTGGTGAAGGTGGTGCCGGTACGTATTCTGACGGGAAGTTATACACTCGAAGTTTAAAACGTGGTGATGTTCGCAAAATATTTGAAAACTTAGTATATCACGGAGCTACCGATCAAATTTTGGTAGATGCGCATCCGCATATTGGAACCAACAAACTTCCGAAAATTATTCAAAACATTCGTGAAACGATTTTAAAACATGGTGGCGAAATTCATTTTGAAACCCGTGTTACCGATTTTGTTGTTAAAAACAATAAACTACAGGCCATACAAGTACAAAATGGTTCTGAAATGGCTGTAAATGCTGTGATTTTAGCTACAGGTCATTCAGCAAGAGACATATACGAACTACTGCATAAAAAAGATATTTTGTTAAAAGCAAAATCGTTTGCTATGGGGGTTCGTGTAGAGCACCCGCAAGAAATCATCGATCAAATTCAGTATAGTTGTTCAGGTCAACGTGATGAGTTATTGCCTGCTGCTGCGTATAGTTTAGTACATCAAGTTGGAAACCGTGGAGTGTATTCATTCTGTATGTGTCCGGGCGGGTTCATCGTTCCTGCAGCAACAGCCAATGGGGAAGTTGTGGTGAACGGAATGTCACCATCGCGTCGTAATAACAAGTTTGCGAACTCTGGTATTGTGGTTGAAATTAATGTAGATAAAGACTTACCGAAGTATGAAAAATATGGAGTTTTAAAAGGCTTACAATATCAAAAAGACTTAGAAAAACTAGCCTTTAACGCTGGAAGAAAAAGTCAAGTTGCCCCAGCACAACGTTTAACAGATTTTGTAGAAGGTAGACTTTCTTCTTCATTAAATGATTCTTCGTATCAACCAGGGTTAAATTCTTCTCCGCTACATTCTTTACTTCCTAAATTAATTGGAAGCAGATTACGTAAAGGTTTTGCTGCTTTCGGACAAAAAATGCATGGGTATTATACTGCGGAAGCAAATATTGTTGGGGTAGAATCTAGAACCTCATCACCTGTAAATATTCCACGAAAAGAAAACTTAGAGCATCCACAAATAAAAGGTCTTTTTCCTTGTGGTGAAGGTGGTGGTTATGCTGGAGGGATTATTTCGGCTGCTATGGATGGGGAACGTTGTGCAGAAGCTGCCATTGAAAACCTATAATAATTAACAAATATTTGTTGGTGTAATTTCTAATTACCTCGTACTTTTGCAGTTCCTAAAATTAGAGGCTTTTTTGCGATGAGTAAAAAGAACAAAAAAAATAATAAAAAGAAAATAGACAAACCGCATTATAAACGTTTACACAACTATTATAATCGCACAGGTTTTTACATGTTTATTTGGGTTAGCTTAAAAAAAGCTTTTTGGCCAATTATAGGGGTAGTTGTTGGATTGTTATTATTTAACAAGTATGTTTACAATATTAATGAAGGCTTACAAAACATGACTGAAACTTTTTCGAGAGTTGGAGTTTTAACCACTTTTTTTATTTCAGAAACTATTTTAGGATTAATTCCACCTGAAATTTTTATTGCTTGGTCTAAAAAAACAGAAGATCCTATTGTAAACCTTTCTATTTTAGCTACATTATCTTACCTAGGTGGGTTATGTGCTTATTTTATAGGAAGAGCTTCTTTAAAAATTAATTCTGTAAGAAACTATTTAGAAGTAAAAATGGCTAAGAACCTTAAAAACACCAGTAAATGGGGAGGTTTTTTAATTTTAGTAGGAGCACTTTTACCGCTTCCTTTTGCTATTAGCTGTTTAACAGCCGGTATGATTAAATACCCTTTTAAAAATGTAGTTTTTGTAGGCTTATTTCGTTTTGCTCGTTTTGCCATTTATGCATGGGCTATTTTTTCGGTAGTAAATTAACTTAAAACAATTATGGGACTAACTAATAACGACATTTTTAAAAAGCTACGTGTAGCACATAAATTAAGGGATACTGATATTATTGAAATTTGTGCTTTAGCAGACTTTAAAGTTTCTAAATCGGAAATTAATGCTATTTTCAGGAAAGAAGATCATCCTAAATATATGGAGTGCGGCGATCAGTTTTTACGTAATTTTTTAAACGGATTAATTATTCACTTAAGGGGTCCAATGCCTGATAAAAAATAACTACACAGTAAGCTATATAATTAAAAAACCTTCTGGTTTAAAAACCGGAAGGTTTTTATTTCCCCTTCAAATTCCACATTCAATAAACACCGAATGATGTTACAAATATATCTTAGTTTCTCGGTGTACAAAAAGGGATGTCTGCAAGTATAAATGTTGTTTTCCGCAAAAAGAAAAAGAGTGCAAAATTTTGCACTCTTTTTTGTATTCTCATTACCTAACTACTCTTAGAAAGGTAAATCATCTGGTTCGTTTGCAGATAAATCTGGAGCTGGCTCAAATTGGTCAGCTGGTGGAATATTTTGAGGAGCTCCTTGTGCAAGGTTTTCAATTCTCCATCCTTGAACAGAATTAAAATACTTTGCTTCTCCTTGTGGATTAATCCACTCTCTTCCTCTTAAATTAATAGAAACCTTTACATCTTGTCCTACTTGATAACTGTTTAATAAATCACATTTATCTTGAACAAACTCAATCATTATCATTTGAGGATATTGCTCATCAGTAGTTACGACCATTTCACGCTTTCTAAACCCATTAGATCCAAATGTTTGCGTTTCGTTAATTAATTTAATTTTCCCTATTACTTCCATTTCTAATCTATTTAATTAAAAGCACCTTCCAAGCGCTTTCTACATCATTATTTTGTAAATACTCTTGTGCAAAAATATGTTTTTTTTCAGTTGAAATCCCCACAAATTGTGAATGTTCTTTTGCAAAGTTATTAACAGTTTCTTCTGTAGGTAGCTGTTCTACATTAGCTAACATACCTAAATTATTCCCAGTTAATACATTACTGTTTCTAATTTCTGTTGGTATTTCATCAACTCCAATTCCTAGTGTAGATAAGGGTTTTGGTATTTCAAAAAAACCATCTCTTGCTCTACTATAATAGCTTCCTCCTGCTCTTGCTACTAAGTCTATTTTGTATTGATCTATACTACCATCTTCTGCCAGTACATCTTCATTTACATGTAGTTTTACTACTTCACATATAATTAAGTTCCCTGCTCCTCCTTCTTTACCTGTATAAATTATGTCTTTCACTTTACATTCAAATTGTACAGGAGACTCAGCTACCCTAAATGGTTTTACTTCATCTGAAGGCAACATAGTAAAGCCTGCTTTTACAAACTCATTTACTCCCTTCGGATACATAGTACTACTTAGCGACATCTGCTGTACAATATCGTAATTTACAATATTAATTACTACCTCTTTGGTTGCTTCTGCATTATCTAAGGTATGTTTCGTTTTGTTTTCTCTTACACTACGTGCTGGAGAAAAAATCATAATTGGAGGGTTTGCTCCAAATACATTAAAAAAGCTAAATGGTGATAAATTTGGGTTTCCTTCGGCGTCAATAGTACTTGCAAAGGCGATAGGTCTTGGAGCTACAGCTCCTAATAAATACCCATGTAATTTAGAAGTTGGTATATCTTTAGGATTAATTGATAACATTCTATATAAATTTATTGTAAATATACTACCTATTTATAAATTTAGTTATTCTATAGAATAGTTTATATTTGATTAATGACTTTTTTTACAAATACTTATTGGGTAAAGCGAATTGCAATTAGTATTTCCTTACTTATCGTTTTATTTATTTTATGGAATACTTATGTATTTTTTCAAAAATTTAAAAAAGATGAACGTGCAAAAATGGAAATTTATGCTACTGCGATTAAAGAAGTTGCATCTAACCCTGATTCTGATGGTAATTTTAATTTGGTAAACAAAGTATACCAAACAATAGAAAATATACCAACTATTTCTATATATGAAAATGGTACTATTAAAGAGTTTAATAATTTAGACACTATCAAATCTAAAGATCCTAAATACCTTCAGAAACAACTTGCTACTATGAAAAATCAAAATGACCCCATTTTGGTTGAGTACTTAAATGTTAAGGAATATATTTACTATCGAAATTCAGATCTTTTATACAAACTAAAATACTATCCACTTGCTTTAGTATTAATATTAGGGTTCTTCCTTACCATTATGTATATGGTCTACAAATCTAATAAAGTTGCTGAACAAAATAAATTGTGGACAGGAATGGCTAAAGAAACGGCACATCAAATAGGAACTCCTCTTTCTTCATTATTAGGTTGGATCGCTATTTTACGTGCTGAAAATATAAGTAGTGAATATGTTGATGAGATTGAAAAAGATGTAAAACGTTTAAACACCATTGCTAATCGTTTTTCTAAAATAGGATCACTTCCTGAGTTAAGACCCTATAACATTGTATCAATTACCAGGGCTGCTTTTGATTATCTAGAAAACAGAAGCTCTAAACAAATTTCTTTCTCTTTTACTTCGGAAGCAGAAGAAATTTGTACCAATCTAAATACCGAGTTATATGGTTGGGTAATAGAAAATTTAATTAAGAACGCCATTGATGCTATGCAAGGCAAAGGAAGTTTATCTGTTAGTATTAATGAAAGCTCTAAAAATGTAAAAATTTTAGTTTCCGATACAGGAAAAGGAATTCCTAGAACACAATTTTCACAGGTATTCACCCCAGGATTCACTACAAAAAAACGCGGTTGGGGACTTGGTTTGTCCCTCTCTAAACGTATTATTGAGGATTACCACAACGGAAGAATACACGTACTAAAATCTGAACTAGGAAAAGGAACTACTTTTGAAGTTTTATTGAATAAGGTTTAAAATTACTACTCTTGTTTAAGATTATTTTATCATCAACTCTGTTGTTACAGTAATTTCTTTTGATGAGTTTTTATCTTTTAATTTAGCCGTTAACTTACATGGATTATTTATCCTTCCTTTAGAAAAGCTAATTTTAACTGCTAATTGGTTTTCTAAGTCTTCAGGAGCAACTCCATCCTCATAAGTACTTAATAGGTTAGGGTTAGAAGTAATTTCACCTCCTTTACTATCTGAAAGTTCAAGTGAAAAAATAGGAAAAACTTTATTCGCACTTAATTCTAAACCTTTTGCTCCCTCAATTATTAAAAAAAATAAATGATCTAGACTTATATTCTTATTAAAAACAGGTTGTTTAAGTGTCTCATTCCACAAATAAATGTTTGTATACTCAATCTTATTACTTGTTATTTTGAGTAAATCGTTTTCTTTTATGGTAAATGGTAATTCATAATTAAATTTCCCATCTCCTTTTTTATCCCATATTTCAACATAAACCTTATACTTTTCATTATTCTGATATGGTAATGATGCTCTAAAATTAGCTTGTAATTTAAGAGGAAAAAGCACTGTTCCATCATTTATGTTTTCAAGTAAATCATGGTTAGAGAGTACTGTATCTTTTTTATTTTTAATAATATACATCGAAAGCCCTGGGAAAGTCTTTTCATCAAATTTTGTTAAACCAGTAACATTATTAAAAACTAAATTTACCTTTTCGCCAAAAACAAATTTATTGCTTTTTTCAACTTCTCCATTAATTTCTATAATTACATCATCAGATCCTACCCCATCTCCTCTTGAATATGCTCCTGTTATTAAATCTTTATTCACTGATTGATTAAATTGACAAGAACTAAATAGTATAGTAAGTATTAATAAAATAGGTATGATAGTTTTCAGCATTATTTTTTCTTATTTGGTCACTTAATGTTAAGTATTTATAATCTCGTTAAAATAATGATAACTCAGTTACTCAAAATTCTTAGCAATTTCTTCTGCAACAGCTACAAACTCTTCATTTGTTAGTTTTTCTTTCTTTACAAAGCGAATATCTTCCATTGTTTGCAATGGAATTAAATGTACATGCACATGAGGTACCTCTAAGCCAATTACACTCATTCCTACGCGTTCACACGGAATTGTTTTTTCAATCGCTTTGGCTACTCTGTAAGAGAAAGACATTAATCCATCATACTCTTCTTTCGATAAGTCAAATAATTTATTTTCTTCACGTTTAGGAATTACCAAGGTATGCCCCTTAGCATTTGGATTGATATCTAAAAAAGCAAAATAGTTTTTATCTTCTGCTATTTTGTATGATGGAATTTCTCCGTTTATAATCTTCGTAAAAACACTTGCCATATTGTTTTATTTAATTTTACAGTAAAAATAAAAAAGAATTCGGGTTTTAGCGATGCCAAAACCCGAATAAATATTTGCTCTTTTATCTTTATTTTTTCTTATCGAGAAATCTCCATAATCTCAAACTTCATAACACCATTAGGTACTTGTATTTCAACCATATCGCCTACTTTTTTTCCTAACAAACCTTTACCTATTGGTGAATTAACAGATAACTTTCCGTTTCTTACATCACTTTCGCTATCTGCAACGAGTGTATAGGTAAACTCCATTCCGTTAACTAAATTTTTAATTTTAACTATTGAATGAATTAAGATTTTTGACATATCTAATTGACTTTCATCAATAACACGAGCATTTGCCACTACATTTTTTAGCTTCGCTATTTTTGTTTCTAATAACGATTGCTCTTCCTTTGCAGCATGGTATTCTGCATTCTCACTTAAATCTCCTTTATCACGAGCATCTGCTATTTCTTGAGAAACACGTGGTCTTTCAACCTGTTCTAAATGCGCCAACTCTTCTTTAAGCTTCTTTAATCCTTCTTCCGTATAATATGATACATTACTCATCTCTTCTCTCTTTTTAAAACCAACTAAATTTATACACTTTTCTTAACGTTTTGTAGAAGTGTATAACTTTTCTTCCTAGAACCCTGTGGGTTAAATTTAAAAATCCCACGCCGTTAGGGATGAGATTGTGTTACAAATGTACAAAATATTTGTAACTTCGTTGCGTTACAATAACAACTTCTATACTAAAAAATGAAAAAAATAGTTTATTTATTTCTTGTTATAATTTGTTTTAACTGTAGTGATAACACTCCTATTAACAATTGTTTTTCTGGAGTAAAGATGAATGCTATTATTGATTTGTCTCTCCCTGAATTTAGTGGTCTATTAGTCCCTGGAGGGGAATCGCAAAACATTATACAAGGAAGAAATGTTTTTATTTTTAGAACAGGAACTTCTGGTTACAAAGCTTTTGATCAACAATGTCCAGAAAGAAATTGTAGCTCTTTAATGACCTTTAACGGAGTAGAAATTAACTGCCCTTGTGATGATAAGAAGTACAATTACCTTTCAGGAGGCACTCCATTAAATGGTGATGGCTGTAATGCGTTAATGTATTTTGTAACTCCTATTAGCAACAATCAGTTAAGAATATCTCGTTAATACTATTTGTACTAACAATTAGATTCTTATTTTTGCAGCAACAACAACACAATTAACACATTTATCGTGAAAAACTACTTTTCTTCAAACTTTAAATTGGGTGTTCTAGGAGGAGGCCAATTAGGAAGAATGTTACTTACAGAAACCCAAAAATTCGATATTTATACTGTTATTCTAGACGGAAATGCTGATGCTCCTTGCGCTCAGATATGTAACGAATTTCATCAAGGAGATTTACTAGATTATGATACTGTTTACAACTTTGGAAAACAAGTAGATTTGTTAACCATAGAAATTGAAAACGTAAATATTGACGCTTTAGACACTTTAGAAGCTGAAGGGTTAACTATTTTTCCGAAGCCTAAAAACTTGAGAACTATTCAAAATAAAGCACATCAAAAAGTGTTTTATCACGACAACAATATACCAACAGCTGATTTTTCGAGATTTACTTCTTTAGAAGAGTTAAAACACGCTATTAGTAACGAAGCGGTTACGTTTCCTTTTGTATGGAAATCTGCTCGATTTGGATATGACGGTAATGGTGTAAAAATAGTTCGTTCTATCAACGATTTAGAAAGTTTACCTACTGATGAATGTATTTCTGAAAAACTAATTCCTTTTAAAAATGAATTAGCAGTCATTGTTGCTAGAAATACAAACGGAGAAACCAAAACCTACCCAGTAGTTGAAATGGAATTTCATCCAGAAGCCAATCAGGTAGAATATGTAATTTGCCCTGCAAGAATTGAAAATACTGTTGCCAAAAAAGCACGCGAAATTGCATTAAAAGTTGCTGATACTTTTGATTTTGTTGGGTTATTAGCTGTGGAAATGTTTCAAACTGAAGATGACAATATCTTAGTAAACGAAGCTGCTCCAAGAACTCACAACTCTGGGCATTATTCTATTGAAGCAAGTTACACCAGTCAATTCGAACAACACTTACGCAGTATTTTAAACCTTCCGTTAGGTAGTACTGAAAGTAAAGTTGCTGGAATCATGGTGAATTTAGTAGGTGCAGAAGGCTATATTGGCGATGTAGTATATGAAAATATTGAAAAAATTTTAAAGATTGATGGAGTAACTCCTCACATCTACGGAAAAAAGACAACCAAACCTTTTCGTAAAATGGGGCACGTAACTATTGTGAATGAAGATATAAATGAAGCGAGAAAAATTGCTCAACAAGTAAAAGAAACTATTAAAGTTATAGCAAAATAACCTCTCGACTACGCTCGAGATGACAAAAATATAAAATTATGGTAGGAATTATCATGGGAAGTGATTCAGATCTTCCAATTATGCAAGAAGCAATTGATATTTTAGAGAGTTTTGATATTCAAGTAGAAGTAGATATTGTGTCTGCACACAGAACTCCTGAAAAACTATTTAATTATGCTAACAATGCACACAAACGCGGAGTACAAGTTATAGTTGCAGGTGCTGGGGGTGCTGCTCATTTACCAGGAATGGTAGCAAGTATGAGTCCGCTACCAGTAATTGGCGTTCCCATAAAAAGCAGAAACTCTATTGATGGTTGGGATTCTGTGTTGTCTATTCTTCAAATGCCAGCTGGTGTTCCTGTGGCTACCGTAGCTTTAGACGGAGCTAAAAATGCAGGTATTTTAGCCGCACAAATTATTGGAGCTTCTGACAAATGTGTGTTAGACAAAATTATCACTTATAAAGAAGGCTTAAAACTGAAAGTTGAAAAAGCTTCTGAAAGAGTAAAAAAATAAGTACCTTAGTACGATATTAACTTGAAGACCTCATAAATTTTTATTTGTGAGGTTTCTTTAATTATTAAAACGAATTTTTCATGACTAAAAATCCACTTTTACAAGATTTTAATACACCTCCTTTTTCTCAAATTAAAGAAGAAGATTATAAACCTGCTATAAAAGAAGCTATACAAATAGCAAAAGATGAAATTAATGCTATTATAGAGAATTCTGAAGCTCCAACTTTTGAAAACACCACCGTTGCTTTAGACAATACAGGTAATAAATTAGATAGAGCAACTTCTATCTTTTTTAACTTAAACTCTGCCGAAACAAATGAAGAAATTCAAAAAATAGCGAAAGATATTTCACCTTGGTTAAGTGAGTTTAGAAACGACATGATTTTAAACGAAGGTTTATTCAAACGTGTAAAAACTGTCTATAATCAATTGTCTGGTTTAAATCTGACTCCTGAGCAAGAAATGTTATTAGACAAGCAATACAAAAGTTTTACGCGTAACGGAGCAAATTTGAATGAAGCTGACAAAGCTGAGCTTCGTAAAATAGATACTGAGTTAGCAAAATTATCGTTACAGTTTGGAGAACATGTATTAGCTGAAACCAATGCTTTTGAATTATTAATCACCAATGAAGATGACTTAGCTGGCTTGCCTGAAAGTGCCAAAGAAGCAGCTAAAGAACTTGCTAGTTCAAAAGACAAAAAGGGTTGGATGATTACCTTAGATTACCCAAGCTATATTCCTTTTATGACCTATGCTGATAATAGAGAATTGAGAAAAAAATTAGCAATCGCTTTTGGTAAAAAAGGGTTTCAACAAAATGAATACAACAATGAGCAAATTGTAAAAGACATTGTAACCTTACGCCACAAACGTGCAAACCTATTAGGTTATAAAACCCACGCTCATTTTGTATTAGAAGAGCGTATGGCTGAAACTCCTGAAAAGGTTATGGAGTTTTTGAATGAACTTTTAGAAAAAGCGAAACCTGCTGCACAACGTGAGTTTGATAATTTAGAGGCCTATGCTAAAAAACTAGACGGGATAGACCAGTTACAAAAATGGGATGGTGCTTACTATTCTGAAAAGCTAAAAAAAGAGTTATTTAACTTAGATCAAGAGTTATTGAAACCTTATTTTAAATTAGAAAATGTAATTAATGGTGTGTTTACTGTGGCTAACAAATTGTACAATTTACAATTTGAAGAAATTGACACTATTGACAAGTATCATGAAGATGTTAAAACCTATGCTGTAACTGATGCTAAAGGTAATTTTGTTTCCTATTTCTATGCAGATTTTCATCCAAGACCAGGAAAACGTAACGGTGCGTGGATGACTTCTTACAAATCACAATACATGAGTAATGATACAAATGAAAGACCGCAAGTCTCTATTGTTTGTAATTTCACTAAACCTACGCAAACCAAACCTTCTTTATTAACTTTTAACGAGGTCACTACCCTATTCCACGAATTTGGTCATGCATTACACGGAATGTTAGCAAATACCACTTATAAAAGCTTATCAGGCACTTCAGTTTCTTGGGATTTTGTGGAATTACCTAGTCAAGTTTTAGAAAACTGGTGTTATGAAAAAGAAGCGTTAGAATTATTTGCAAAACATTACGAAACAGGAGAAGTTATTCCGATGGAATATGTTGAGAAAATTAAAGAATCTGCTAGTTTCCATGAGGGGATGCAGACCTTACGTCAACTAAGTTTTGGATTATTAGATATGTCTTGGCATTCTGGAGATTCTTCTGAAAATATATCTTCAGTGAAAGAATTTGAAACAAATGCTTTTGCTGAAACCAAATTATATCCTGATGTAGCTGAAAACTGTATGAGTACTTCTTTCTCTCATATTTTTCAAGGGGGATACTCAGCTGGATATTACTCTTACAAGTGGGCAGAGGTTTTAGATGCCGATGCTTTTGAATACTTTAAAGAAGAAGGTATTTTTAATAAAGAGGTTGCAGATAAATTTAAAAACAATATATTATCTAAAGGAGGAACAGAAGAGCCTATGGAGTTATACAAACGTTTTAGAGGAAGAGAGCCTAAACCAGATGCTTTATTAAAACGTGCTGGGTTGATTTAATTTATTTATCTTAGCGCCCTTTTAAAAATAATTTATCATGAAAAAAATAATTTACTCCTTAATAGGTTTGTTTATAGTTGGTTGCAGTACATAGTGATTCTATTACCGAATACTATATTAATATTCAAATAGATAAAATACCACAAGAATATGCAAACCAATATAGCTTTATTGTGATTTTAAAATAGCTATTTATTCTAGTAAGGAAGATTATGTTATTAACAAAGATTTTTCTATAAAATCATATGAAAGTTATGATGGTACTGACCTAACCGTAAATTATGATTATAATGGATGAAATATGTTTCTACTTTACCTTCTGGATTAGACTACCCTTACAATCTAAGAAATCCAGGTGGGCTTCATTTCTTTTATGATATAGATACTAAAACCTTATACTTCCATGATTACGCAGCTGAATATTCATTATACAAAAAAAATAATTAAACTTTTATTTAAAAAAACAAGTCTCTTTTTTACGGAAAAATCTTTTTCTGTAAAAAAGAGACTTGTTTTTTTATTCGTTTTCGTTAGTTCAATTTCATTTTCTCAAATTTTAATTAAAGGAAATATACTTTCGGAAACCAATAAACCTTTAGTTGGAGCCTCTGTATACTTTAATAATACCACTATTGGCACCATTACCAACTCTAAAGGTGAGTTTGAGTTAAAAATTAAAGAGGGAAATTACACGTTAATTATTTCTTTTTTAGGCTATAAGACAAAACAACTTTTAATTACTCCACAAAACAACGATGTAAACATTCATATTAAACTTAAAGAAGACAGCAGTATTTTAAATGAGATTGTAATTAAAAAAACAGTTTATGATGATAACTGGAAGCATAATTTAGCACGCTTTAAGCACGCTTTTTTAGGAAGAACAAAACTTGCTGAAACTTGCAAAATTTTAAACGAAAAGGATATACACTTTAATTATAATATTAAAAAAAACACTCTTACAGCATTTACTAAAAAACCACTTAAAATTAAACATCAGGGACTAGGATATATAATTACTTATGATTTAGTTGATTTTACCTTAAAAAATCAAAACCTCTTTTTTAGTGGATTTGCACGTTATGATAACTTACGAAAAAATATTAAAAGGAAATGGAAACAAAACAGGCTTAAAGCCTTTAATGGCTCTCAGATGCACTTTTTAAGAAGTCTAACTTCAAAAAAACTTAAGAAAGATGGTTTTCTAGTAAATCAATTTAAACGAGTGCCTAATCCAGATAGACCTTCTGAAGAAAAAATCAATTTTGCTAGAGAGTATTTCAACCTTTGTAATAAACCAATCAACTTATCTAAAAACATATCTAACCCAAAAACTACTTTAGACAGTGTGATTGTCACTCTTCAAAAAGCTAAACTTCCTAAATATCAAGATTTTTTATACAAAAGAGATGTTGCTTATAAGGATATGATTTCTTATGATAACAAAACGCCATATTTAAGTTTTAAGGATTACTTAATGGTTATTTACACTCTAGAACCTGAAGAAGAAAATTATTTAATAGGAATGTTTGGTAAACGCAAAAAACCTAGTGGCGTACAAACCTCAAATATTGTTTTATTAGAAGGAAAAGCTCAGATAGATAAATCAGGAGTTCTTATCAACCCAAATGCCATATTTAATGAAGGGTATTGGGGATTTGAAGCTTTTGCTAATATGTTACCTTTAGATTATAAACCTTCTTCTAACTAGCTCTTATTTTTTTCCTCAATCCACTTGCTCATGAATTTTGTAGCCTGTAAGGTTTGATGTTGTAACAAACTTCCCAAAAAATTTTGTGTACGATGTGTGTCAAGATTATCTTGAATTTCATTTAACCTACTCATAAAAGAAGTAACTAATCTTTCTTTATTATATATCGAATTGATAATTGTAATACCTTTTAATTGAGACTTTTTCCAAAGAATATCATAAGTATATAGTTCTATCGCTTTACTGACAAATTCCTCTAAATCGTTCTCTATAAATCCATTCCAAGGTAAGTTAGCATGCATTCCTTCTGAGCCCATAGAGGTAGTAACACTTGGAGTTCCACACTCCATCGCTTCAGTTAACTTACCTTTAATTCCCGCTCCAAAACGAATTGGTGCTAATACTACTCTTGCTTTTTTAACTACTTCGAGCGCATCTTCTGCAAAACCTTTAACTATAAATCCTTCTTTTGATTTATGTAATTGCTGAATTTGTTGCGTAGCATAGGCTCCGTAAATATGTAACTCTGCTTCAGGTAATTTTCTCCTTATCGTTTTCCAAATTGCTTTTAATTGTAAAACGGCATCGACATTTGGAGCATGAAAAAAGTTCCCAACAAACACAAAATGTTCTCGTTCTTCAAAAGACTTCCAATTCTGAATAGCTTCGGTATCTATTTTATCCAACAAAAAAGGTAAATGATATAACAAAGCTTCATCAATCTTAAAAACTTCTTTCAAGAGTTGGATTTCGTATGTTGAAATAATCAAACTCATATCACAACGTAAAATAGCAGCAATTTCTCTCTTAGCTTCATCTGACTTCAATAGAGCTTTTGTTGAAAATTGTTTTCCTTTTTTTAATTGTTGATGACGTGTTTTGCGTAAAAAGTGTAAATCTTCTGTATCTAAAACCCGTAAAGCTTTCGGACAATGTTCTGCAACACGCCAACCGAATTGTTCTTCCATCATAAAACGATCGAACAACACAATATCAGGTTGCAGTTCTTTAACAAAATCATCAAAAGAGCTTGAATTCAATTCAATCGATTGCTCTTGAACTCCTAACTTTGATAAGTTTAAAGAATTTTCAGTTTTTTGAGCAGGAGTTGCAAAAGTGATGGTATAGTTTTCGTTTTTAAAAACGTTGAGCAACTGTAACATTCGGTTACCAGCTCCGGTAGTTTTTTCTATCCAAACATACCCAATTATTAAAAGTTGTTGCATTAATTTTTAGTTCGCTAACTATATTTTATACTTACTTTGTACACTTTTAGCCCAGTTAATTACTTGCTCAACTTCTTCTTTAGTTAAACGAGCATCGGCATGTGTCCAAGTATATGAATCTAATGGCATTTTTCCTTTTTCTACTTCCTCCCAAACTTCTTTCATCTTATGTTCTTTTCTTTTTAGAGAATAGGTAGCCCATTCAGAAAAATTTAATTCTTCTTTTCCGTGATTTACATGATCCGCCAACCAATAATTTACTGGTGTAATACTACTATACCAAGGATAACGGGTTGAATTACTATGACAATCAAAACATGCTGTTTTTAGTGTTTTATGTACTTGATTATTTGGTTTAGTCTCTTTTATAAAAGGCTCAACTGTAGTTATTTCTCCTTCATTTTTTTCTGGCTGAAAAAATTGTGCTATTACCAATAGTATTAGTAATAACCCTATAATTTTTTTGAAAATTTTCATACAACGAATTTAAGTTTTAAAGATATGAAAACTAATTTTATCGACAAATAATTGTACTTTTGTACCTCATTATTTATGAAAAAATAAAACACAACTCATGAAATACGATTTAATCGTTATTGGTTCTGGTCCAGGAGGGTACATTGCTGCTATCAGAGCCGCTCAATTAGGTTCTAAAGTTGCAATTATCGAAAAATACTCAACTTTAGGTGGAACTTGTTTAAATGTTGGATGTATTCCTTCAAAAGCTTTATTAGATTCTTCTCATCATTACTATGATGCAGTAAATCATTTCGAAGAGCATGGTATCTCTGTTGAGAAGCCTTCTTTTGACTTCGGAAAAATGGTAGCTCGTAAAGCAAATGTAGTAGAAACTACTACAGGAGGTATCAAATATTTAATGGATAAAAATAATATTGAAGTTTACGAAGGTTTAGGATCTTTTGAAGATGCTACTCACGTAAAAATCACTAAAAATGATGGTGCTGAAGAAGTAATTGAAGGTACCAACATTATTATAGCTACTGGTTCTAAACCATCTTCTTTACCTTTTATTACCATAGATAAAGAACGGGTAATAACTTCTACTGAAGCTTTAAAACTTCCTGAAGTTCCTAAACACTTATTAGTAATTGGTGGTGGTGTTATCGGTTTAGAGTTAGGGTCAGTTTACAAGCGTTTAGGTGCTGAAGTAACTGTTATCGAATTTATGCCTGCAATTACTCCTACTATGGATAAAGATGTTTCTAAAGAGCTTACTAAAGTTTTAAAGAAGCAAGGTATGAAAATCAATACTAGTCACGGTGTGACTTCTGTTGAAAGAAATGGTGATGAAGTAGTGGTAAAAGCTACCAATAAAAAAGGTGAAGAGGTTACTTTTACTGGTGATTACTGTTTAGTTTCAGTGGGTCGTCGTCCGTATACTGAAGGATTAGCTTTAGAAAAAGCGGGTGTAAAAGTTACTGAAAGAGGAATGGTTGAAGTAAATAATCATTTACAAACTAACGTTGCTAACATTTATGCAATTGGTGATGTAGTTCGTGGAGCTATGTTAGCGCATAAAGCAGAAGAAGAAGGTGTTGTGGTTGCTGAATATTTAGCTGGACAAAAACCTCATATTGACTATAACTTAATTCCTGGAATCGTTTATACATGGCCAGAAGTAGCGGCTGTTGGTAAAACTGAACAAGAATTAAAAGATGCTGGTGTTGATTATAAGTCTGGAAAATTCTCAATGCGTGCATTAGGACGTTCTCGTGCAAGTGGAGATTTAGACGGATTTGTAAAAGTATTAGCTGATAAAAATACTGATGAAATATTAGGGGTTCACATGGTAGGTGCTCGTGTTGCTGACTTAATTATGGAAGCAGCTGTAGCAATGGAATACAGAGCTTCTGCGGAAGATTTAGCTCGTATATGTCATGGACATCCAACCTACTCTGAAGCTGTAAAAGAAGCAGCAAAAGCAGCTTGGGATGGACAACCATTAAACGCTTAATAAAAAGTTTTAAAACATATTTTAAAAGGCAATCTCATTTGAGGTTGCTTTTTTAACTTTATATAATATCTTATTTCTATTTTAACTATGGTTGAATTTAAAAAAGTAACAAAGCTTCCAAATTTTTCACATCAGCTTGACAATAAAATATTATATTCTGAACATAATGAAGATATTGAAGTAAATTATAAATCTACCTATACATTAAAATATGTTATTGAAGGCTCTAAGTGCTATAATCTCAATAATAAAGACATTCATGTTTCTTCTGGACAATATTTAATCTTAAACGATAATAATATTAACACTAAAGCCTTTCAAGGCACTAAAGGGTTTTCTCTTTTCTTATCTCATCAATTAATATCAGAGATATACAACAACTTGTATTCTAGTAGTAATTATTCTTTAGATTTTTTTGAGTTCCCACAATCAAGTTACAACAGTGAAGTTGGTAATCAGCTATATAAAACAATCTTTCTTTTTAACAATAATCCTTCTGTTTTTAAACTTCAAATGCACGATTTGTTTATTAAGCTTTCCGAAGTTGTAATTAAAGAACAAGTAGATTTAGAAAAGAGGTTTTCTGAATTAAAAATCATTAAATACAATACAAAAAAAGAAATTTTCAAACATGTTATTTCTACTAAAGAATTTATAAATGATAATTTTAATCTTAAAGTTACATTAGAAAAATTAAGTACAAGTATTGGTGTTAGTAAATATTATCTGCATAGATTATTTAGTGAGGTAACAGGAAATACTCCTTTAGAATATTTGACTTTTGTCCGTTTAAAAAATGCGCAGCAACAATTAGAACATTCAAAAAAATCTGTTTTTGAAATTGCTATTGATTGTGGTTTTGACAATACTCCGTACTTTTCAAATATTTTCAAAAGTTATTTTGGAATTTCCCCTACTACTTATAGGAAAAACAAAATCAGCAAGATTTTATAAATCTCACTTTACAAGCTTAGTTATTTTTGTTATAAAGAGAATAACTTATGTTAAAAAGAATAGCTCATATTACTGACTCACATTTAGATGAGAAACTACCTAAAGAAAATAAAATTTCTACAAGAAATAGATTAAGTAATGTTCTACAGGATATTTTAAAACAAGGTATTAAAGAAATTGTATGTACTGGGGATATCGGTGAAAATAATAGCTTAGATTTCTTCTTTACTCAATGTAATGGTTTTAATCTATCTGTCACACTAGGCAACCATGACTCTTTAAGAAAAGTTCAAAAATATTTAAATTATGAAAAGACAAAAGAGCCCAACAAACTATATTATAGCCGACAAGAATTACATCGAAAATACATTTACTTAGATTCTTCATCGGGTCAAATTGATAATAGTCAATTTGCTTGGTTAAAAAGAGAACTCGTTAGTTCTACACCTATTATTATTTTTATACATCATCCAATACTTGGTCTACCCTTAAAAGTAGATGAGATTGGTTGTTTAAGAAATAGAGAAGATGTTTTATCATTACTTTCCATACAACCCTACATGATTACTATTTTTTGTGGTCATTATCATATGGATAGTTTCATTTCTTATAAAAATATTGAACAGTATATCACACCAGCAGTATCATTTCAAATTAAAAGCTCCAGCTGCTCTATAAAAATTGATAGTGAAACTTATGGCTATAGGATAATACATATTGATAACAACAAGGTTACATCTAAAACACAGCTATTTTATGAGTCAAACTAAAAAACAATCTTTAATAGAAAGCATCATTAATGTATCAATTGGCTTTTTTATAACTATACTTTCTTTAAACATTATCTTCCCTATTCTTGGAATAGAAAGTAATTCTAAGAAAAACATTGTTTTAACCTTTTATTTTACACTACTAAGTATTATAAGAAACTATATAATTAGAAGGTTTTTTAACAAAAAAAACCGAACTAATTAGAGCTCGGTTTTATATTTGTATGACGTTATTTTTTATTGAATTCCGTAGAAAGAACTCATGTTATCTTCAATATTAGACGCTTTTTTAACCGCCTCATACATTTGAAATGTTTTATTCTTTCTTTCGTTAGCAATACGCTTTCTGTAAGTATCGTAATTAGGTAACGCTGTTGGTAACTCTTTCTTTTCAACAACAAAGGCAAATACACCTTTATCTCCTACTACATTTTTAACTACTTCGTTCTCTTTTGCGTTGATCATTGCTCCTACTACTTTTGGTTCAAAACCTACACCAGAAATTGTTGGTGATTGTAAGTTTACATCGGTAGCAACTCTTACTGTTTGACTTACAGATTTAGCAATTTCATCTAATGTTGAACCACTCATTTTGTCTTCAATCATTTTTGCTTTACGCTCATTTATTAAAATAGGACGAACGGTTGCAGTTGCTTTATCAGCTGGCATTAATCCTTTTTCAGTTTTTGTAGTTAACACAGCTACTACATATCCACCTTCAACATCAAAGCGTTTAAAGTCTCCTACTTTTACCTCTTTATCAAATGCCCAAGTAATAATTTGTCTTTCATTTCCTATACCTGGTACACTTTCATCTAAAGACTTTAATCCAACAGCTGGTAATGATTTTAAATTCTTTTCTTTTACAGATTCTTCAAATTCTTTTCCATTAGCTAGCTCTAAAGCAAATGTTTCTGCATTTTGGAATACTGTATTTTCTGTTTCTTCTGAAGCTTCTATTTTACGACCAAAAGTTACTAATTTAACAACTGGTTGGAAGTTCTTTTGCCCATCAATTTTAATTACGTGGAATCCGAATTGAGATTTTACAACGCCTATGTCTCCTTCTTTACCTTCAAAAACAAAGTCTCTAAATGAAGGCACCATTCTGTTATAGGCAAACCAATCGTAGAATCCTCCTTTTTCAGCAGAACCTTGGTCTGATGACATTTCTTTAGCTAAGTTTGCAAACTTAGACTTATCAGCCTTTACAACTGCTAATAAACTATCTGCTGTTTTCTTAGCTTCTTCTTCTGTTTGAACAACTGTTTCATCAGCACTGGTAGAACCAACAAAAGGAATTAAAATATGACTTGCTTGTGCAGAGTCAGGTAATTGTTTTACCTCAGTAATTTTAGATAACTTAAAGAGTCCTGCATCTTTATATGGTCCAAAAACATCTCCTTCTTTACCATTAAAAACTTCTTCTGCGATTACTTGAGAAACTTGAACTTTAAACTTATAGTTATTATCTAAAGCCAAATCAGAACTATTTTCTTCTAAAAACTCACTATAGTTTGTAGTATTCTTTAATCCTTTAACAGTAGTGTTATTTACTTCCGAATCTTCGATTAACTTTGCTACTTCTTCTTTAATAGCTGCCTCATCTTCTGATGTTGGCTCTATATCAAACTTTACAAAGTTAATATCTCTTGATGCTTCTACCTGAAATGCATCTTGATGCTTGTTTATATAGTTTTCTACATCGCTCTTTCTTAATGTTACTAAACTATCTGCTATTGTAGCGTATGGTACGTATACGTATTTACCAGATACTTTAGTATTTTCTATTAGGTAATTAGATTCTCCTTCTTTTAAAGAAGCTCCTAAACCAGCTGCCACTAAGTTATCGTATGTTGTTTTTTCAATATTACTTTGTAAAGAAGCCATATAGTTTTGCCATGCAGCCCACTCTTGTCCGTTTTCTTCTTTAATGGTTGCTAAATGTTCTTTTAATTTATTTTTATCAAAAATACCTGAAGTTTGGAATCTTGAATCACCTTGGATAGATGGAGATTCATACAAGGCATTTAAAATATCTGCATCACCTACTGTGATTCCAGCTTCTTCTAATTGCTTTTTATATATTTTTTGACGAATTAAGTTATTCCAAACAGTTTTTGCTGCTTGCATTTCTGAAACTCTATTTCCAGTTTGTGTTTTGTAAGCTTCTAGAGCTTCTGCAAACTCTTGACGAGAAATGGTTTCTCCATTAACTTCACCTATTTCGTTCACTTTACTTGCACTAAAAAAGTCTGATATTGTAGAAGGGTCTAATACAAATGCAAAAAGTGCTAAACCAATTACAAGAATTAAGAACATTGAGCGTTCTCTAATTTTCGATAAAATTGCCATACGTCATTTATTTTATTAACAGTCAGCGAAAATACAATTTCACATTAAATAATGCAATGTTTTTTTACGCTGTTTTTGAAGGGGGTGGCGCTCTAGGTAAATAAAAGAAATACTAGTCTTCTTTGTGAGTTACTTTAAAATAAATATCATCAATCTTAGTAGCGCTAACTTTTAAAATTTTAATTTGAAAGTTTTCAATATGCAAAATCTCGTCTTGTAAAGGTATTGTTTCGGTATGATTTAAAATAAAACCTCCTAGAGTTTCATATGCTTCTTCTTTTGGAATTCCTAAACTGTATTCTTCATTTAAGTAATCTACCTCTAATCGTGCAGAAAAATTAAACTCGGTTTCGTTTATTTTTTCTTCTAATAATTTTTGTGTATCGTGTTCATCTTCTATTTCACCAAACAATTCTTCTACAATATCTTCTACTGTAATAATTCCAGAAGTTCCTCCATATTCATCAACTACAACTGCTATACTTTTTCGTTTTTTAATCAAGTTATTTAGCACATCATGTATAATCATAGATTCTGGCACAAACTCTACCGGTAATAAAATAGACTTAATTGTACGTGGTTTTTTAAACAATTCAAAAGCATTTACATAACCTAAAATGTCGTCTAACGAATTTTTATACACTAAAACCTTTGACAACCCAGTGGTAATAAACGTTTTTTTTAAGTTACTTACTGCTTCATGTATATCTACCGCTACAATTTCTGTTCTAGGAACCATTATTTCACGAGCTTTAACCTTGTGAAATTCTAAAGCGTTTTGAAAAATTTGTATTTCTGAGTCTACTTCTTCTTCGTCGTTACTTGCATCTAATTGTTCTAAAATATAGTTACCAAGTTCTTCTTTACTAAACTCTGTTTGGACTTCATCTTCTTTTGCTCGAAAGAAAATATGCAAACAAAAATCTGATATTTTAGTAATTACCCATGTTATTCCGTAAAAAAACACGTAAAATATATATGCTGGTACAGCGAAAAACTTTAGCATTTCATTTGCATAAATTCTAAAAATTGCCTTTGGTAAAAATTCTGCTGTTATTAAAATAATTACTGTTGAAATTAGGGTTTGTGTTAGTAAACTAATATCTGATAATAGGTAATTAACAACTGTAAAGTCGGAAGGTAAAAAAGATTGGAACCATCCCATTAATAATTCTCCCATAAAGTAACTATAAACTACTAATGCCACATTATTACCTACCAACATAGTTGTGATAAACTTTGAGGATTTTTCAGTTAACTTAGTTAAAATTTTAGAGAGTATTCCTTCTCCTTTCTTTTCTAGCTCTATATGCAGTTTATTTGCTGAAATGAAGGCTATTTCCATACCAGAAAAAAAGGCTGAAAATAAGATAGAAGTAAGAATAATTAAGACTTCTGGTTGCATTAACGTTCTTGGTTTCTTTTTTCTATTCTTCTTCTAAAATGTCGTTTAAAGAAGAAAATTAATATGATAAAGATAGCAAATCCGAACATAATTAACGCTTCTTCTTTGTCAGAATTCCATTTTAAGAATCCTTCAACAAAAAAAATGATTCCTATTACAAGGTATCCATATTGTAAATATTTCCAAAGTGCGTTCATTATATATCTTTTTGTGTAGTTTCTATATCTCCTGTAATGTCTTTAGCTATCCATTTGGTTAAATCTTCGCTAGATTCAAAACCAAAACCATTTATTACACTTTCTGGTGTTGTAAAACGGAAACCATCTTCAGTAAAAAAGTAATGCTCTTTTTGATCCCAAAATAGCTGATTGGTTTCTAATTTTGTTTGTTTTGAATGATTTATGATTACTACATTCCCTCTAATTTCTGACACTTTTGTATCATCATAAGCTAATGCATAATTTCCAGAGATTGTTGTTGAATCTATTCCTGATTTATTAATTGTTACTATTTCAATTCCCTTCGGAAATTCTTTATAGGAATGTTTTTTGTTGGAGTAATCATAAAAAACAGGTGCTTTTGTTTTTGAGGTTATTCTACCTGAATCTTTGTGAACATGATAAATATTTACTGCAGAACCTACTGGTAGGTTCTTATCAGCTAAAAAATCTCGTACCTCTTTTTTTGAGTTGGTACAAGAAAAAAACATTGCCACCAAACAAATGGTAGCAATGCTATTGTATATATGTTTTGTGCTCTTAAGCATTAAGCTCTACTATTAAGGTACACGAACAGTTTCTCCAATCCAACATCCAACTTTATAGCTAGCTCCTGATGCTATACCTTTTTGAAATACTAATTTCTTAGATGGTAAGTTTTTCTTGTAGCTAGAAATATATCTATTTGCTCCACATCCTGGGTCTACTTGTTTTGCTTTTAATGCTTTATTTAAAGCTGCTGCATACACCATTCTCTTTTCGAACTCATCACTACCACAAGAATTTGCACTTCTTTGGTATAAACTAGCAATGAATAAATATGCTTTACCCATATTAGGGTTATACTTTAATGCTTCATAAGCTAACGCTCTTGCTCTACTTCCACTATCACTTTGAGCTTCTCTTAACTTATACTTAGCTTTTTTGAATGGATCTGTTTCTAAATCGAATGCCTTTTTTCTCATCTCTGCTGCTCCACTTTTATCTCCATTTTTAGCTAACACTCCAGCTAAGAAGTTATAAGCATCTGCAGATTGGGTAACTTTAGCATATTCGTTTGCTAACTTTTCAAATAAAGGGTCAGTTTGACATTCTTTATTATACATTCTTGATACTGCTCTTTTTAACCAAACACCATCTGTTTTCTTCTCTTCAAAATCTCTTGAGTAGATTGGTATTAATCTTTCGCAAGTTGCTATCTTAGAAATCATAGCATCTAACCCTCCTTCAATTTGACCTAAAGAAGTTGAATTAATTGTATATGCTCTTAGGTTTCTTTTTTCTCTTGAACTAATTGTTTTTAGAGAGTCTTTTTCTTGTAGTTTCGCTATCTTCTTATTGTAATCATCTAGCTTCTCCCCTACAGACTCCATTACATCATCATACGTGTCAAAAACTTTTTGAGGATTTGTATCTTTATTCTTATCAGCTATTGTTTGAAAATATCTAAAGATATTTTTAACTCCCATATCTTTTGGAGAAATATCGTATGCCTTCTTCAAGATTTCAAAAACCTCATCATCAGATGCTAACTTATTCTCTATTAAGAACTCTGCATAATCACTATGAGCCTTTGCCGGATCTTTATCAGGGAAATTAGCCAATCTTGTTTCGTATACTTTTTTAGCTAAAACTGGGTTTTTTAAATTTTCTGCTACTTTTGCTCCATATTTATAGATATTGATAGATAACGTTGCACAATTATCTAATAAATATTCTAAGTTAGATTTTGCTTGAGTATATTTCTTTGTAGTAGCATCTCCTTTGAAAAGGTTATACTTGATATGACACTCTTGACTTGCTTGTGCTTTCACTACATTTACGGCTACAAACAAAAATAACCCTGTTAGTAAATACGTAATTTTTTTCATCGTTCTCTGTTTTTGTTAATCTATTCGTCTTTTTTGGAACCACTTAAGATCATTTAAAGATAAACTTAGTCTTATATTAAAGTAGTTTTCTTTTATTAAGTTATTCTTAGTCGTTCCTCTTTGTCCGTACTCAAATCCTACATTCACGTTTGATAATTGTCTCGGCAATGGCAATCCTAATCCAACATTTATGCCAAAGTCTTTAACCAAAGTAAAATTATTGGTTCCTTTCACTAATAGCCCTGTATCTTCAAAACGCAAACCTGCTCTATATGTCACTCTATCCCAATAACTTGATATTGAATTTATTTTTGGAATATAATATCCTCCTATTGCAAACTTACTCGAGTCATCATATTTATGAGATGCTCCATTTGATATAAAAGCATTATTGGTTTTTAAAGCGCTTTGAAATTGTTGATTAACTCCTATGTACCACTTATTTTCTTTTCCTAAACCAAAACCATAAACACTTTTGAGAGGTACACTTATGTTCCCTTCTAAGCTTCTATTAAACAATTCATCTCTAAGTATTTCTTGACCAGCTCCACTGAATGATAATGAATACATTCTCTCAGAACCTTTTGATGATAAATCTGTGGCTAAGGTAAGTGATGCACCAGTATAAAATTTTAATTTATTTTTTAATTCTGTTTTATATTGAACTCCTAATTTAAATTGACCTCCTCTTACATTAAAAGACTCTTCATGCTTTGTTGCTAAAGCAACATTCGTCCTTTGGTTTAAAATACTATTATCAATACTTCCAAAGATAAAACTAGCTTCAGCTCCTACTGACAGTCCTTTATATGCATAAATACCAAAGCTTGCGTATAATTTATTAGCTCCTCCTTCTCCTGTATAAAAAGTAATATCATCAGAGTTATCGCTATCCAACAAAGAATATCCTACAGATGAAAAAGGTTGTAATCCAACAGATAACCCTGCTTTTTTTCCAACAGGAAATCCTAAAGAAATATATCTTAAACTTGTAGAGTTTCCTGTTTGAGATACATTTTGTTCTTTAACTGTTAAAAAAGTTAAGCTACCTCCTATAGCGTAAGTCGCTGCTCTTAAATCAGCATTTGACGCTGGGTTTGTAAAATTTAAATGATGATAATCTTTCATTGCAACACCAATACCTCCCATAGAAGCTTGTTCTACTGTTACCCCTTCAAAATTCTCACCTATTCCAAAGTAAGAATATGGCGAAGCACTGTTCTTTTGTGCTAAAATTGCTGATGTAGTAAATACGAAAACTCCTAATATAAATCTCTTAATCATTCGCTAAATTGTGTATCAAAATAGTATGTAACCCCTCCAAAACAAAATTTGGATTGGCAAATATGACACTTTTTAATTGTTTTGACAAAAAATATGTATCCCCTCCTGTTAAAACTACTGTTAAATCTGGATATTTTTTTTGATATTCTGCTATAATTCCGTCTATTTCATTAGAAATTCCATTGATAACTCCTGAATGGATTGAACTTTCAGTATCTGTACCAATAAAGTTTTCTAATTCATTTGCTTCTAGTAACGGTAATTTAGAAGTAAAAGTATGTAATGCTTTATATCTCATGGCTATTCCTGGTGAAATGGCACCTCCTAGATAGTTTCCTTCATCAGTTATAAATTCATATGTTATACAAGTTCCAGCATCTAATACCAATACATTTTGATTTGGATATTTATTTACCGCTGCTGATGCTAATGCTATTCTATCTACTCCTAATGTTTTTGGTGTTTTATATAAGTTTTCAAATGGAACTTTTGTATTTGAATCTAAAAAAACTGGATTCAAGAGTTCCTTTATTTTTTTCGTTTCCTCATCTGTAAAATTTGCTACAGATGACACAATACTATTCGAAATTGAAAAATTTGAAATTATTTTTTTCAGTTCTGGAATTATATTTATTTTTTCAAAAGTAAAGACTTCTTTAATAGTATCTATTTCAAAAACAGCTACTTTAACTCTTGTATTGCCTACATCAATAATTAGGTACATATTTTTATTTCTTAGAGCTTGTAAATTTACGGTACATTTTTTTAAAGTTTTTACTTTGTAAAATTAAAAAACGATTGTATATTTGCATCCGCTTAACGAAAGTAGCAACTGGTGCCTTAGCTCAGTTGGTAGAGCAAAGGACTGAAAATCCTTGTGTCCCTGGTTCGATTCCTGGAGGCACCACAATAAAACTCGTAGCGTTTGTTACGAGTTTTATTTTAAAGATGTTACTTTTTAAAGCCATAACTGGTGCCTTAGCTCAGTTGGTAGAGCAAAGGACTGAAAATCCTTGTGTCCCTGGTTCGATTCCTGGAGGCACCACGATAAAAACCCGAACAATTTGTTCGGGTTTTTTAGTTTAAATGCTTTTTAATCTTCCTTATAAAGAACTTAAAGTATATAGCTAAATTATAAGTTAATGTAAAGGTATAACCTTACTTCTATATCTGAGCTTGGTTGGGTTGAAGATGTTTTCATAAAAACAGCTTATTTCAAAAAAAACTTAACAAAAAATGATAACAAGATTGTTATAACCAACTCAAAAGACAGTTATATGTTTTGTATTTATTTCAATTTGAATTTCATTTCTATAGGTAAATGGTCAGATGCTTGTCCGAACTCATTTAACACTTTTCCATTTACATATTCAATTGAATTTTCAGTATAGAAAATATAATCAATACGTTCAAATAAATCTTTTGTATCAAATGTATTTGCAGGGTTAGAAATCTCAAAAGCAGCATTTCCTACATTTTCCATTTCAAACATTTTTCGAATTACAGATTTTATATCTCTTGCTTTAGAATTAAAATCTCCTAATAAAATAGTTGGATATTTCTTTTTGTACTTGTTAAAAAGATTCAACACATACTCAAATTGTCTTACTCTTGTTGTTTTATCAAACGCTTCTAAGTGTAAGTTTATCACCACAACTTCTTTTCCTTCTAAAATAACTTTTACCACCTGTGCTAATCTATCTAAATACAAAGCGTCTCGGTAAAAAGGATTATCAGCTACTCGTTCTAAAACTATACGCTGGTAATCTTTTAACTCGTATTTACTTAAAATTGATTGTCCTGAGACTATCTTACCAAAATGCATACTTGGTGGCCAATACGGAAAAGGCACATAATGTTCATCCCAATTCACACCTCTTGCCACAAAGTTATACCCTAACTCCGCTAATTTTTCTTCTTGATTAACTTCGTATGATCTCGCTGCATTATAGTCAACTTCTTGAAGAGCAATAATATCTGGGTTTACTTTTTTAACTTTTTCAAGTACTTTTTTTAAGTTTGAATCAAATAATTCTTTAGTCTTGACAACTGCTCTATTATTTGTCATTCCGCTTAAATAACCAATATTATAAGTTACTATACTGTATATTGAATCATTATTATTCGTAGTAGTATACTCATGTGTAATAATTTTAGCGTATTCTGCCTCATCCATTGTTGGAGATGATGCCCAGAAAAAAAAGATTATAAACAGCCCTACTAATAGTAATAAAAACTTTAAAACAACTCTGAAAATAGACTTCATAAAAAATTAAAAAAATGTTAAAAATACTTTCAAATTTAAACTTTTTTAATCGTCTATAGTCTTAGATATGTAAAATAATTACGAACCTTAAAATTTAATAACATGAAGAAGTTACTCACAATATTGATTTTAACAGTTGGTTTTACTGTTACAACTCAAGGACAAAGAACAGATAAAGCCAAACATGAAAAATTAACTATTGAACAAAAAACTGAGCTTGCCGTTAAAAAGTTAACCTTGCAGCTTGATTTAACTAGAGCTCAACAAGATCAAGTAAAGCCTTTAATAGCAGAGCAAGTTGCCGAAAGACACAAAATGCATTCTAAAAGAAAAGCAATGAAGAAAAGTGGTAATAAACCTACTGCTAATGAACGTTATGCTATGAAAAGTAAGGTGCTTGACAAGCAAATTGCTTACAAAACTAAGATGAAACGTATTTTAGATAAGCAACAATACGAGCGCTTTGAAAAAATGACTGCAAGAAAGATGAAAAGACATAAAAAGAAAGCTAGTCATAAAAAATTCAGAAAAACTAAACATAAAGAAAAACATTAAGAATTTAAGTAAATTTAGTAGTATAGTAGATTAGTTTTTGATTAAAAAAGCTCGGTTCTGAGAACGGAACACCCTGTAAATTGTGTAAAAATTAAAACATCGAGAGTTACAATCCTCGATGTTTTTTTTAATTATTCCTTACATACACTCACTAAAGGTGTACAAATAACATTAATAAAGTCATTTACTTTCTTCTACATTCTCAAAAAAATATTCCCAAGCCCATAAATCAGCGTTATAAAATATTGGAGATTTTAATTTTTGCCCTCCATTTCCACTTACTTCTTCTCCAAAAGTGTTCCATTCATTACCTTTATCATCTTCTAAAATAACAGGAAATTTATCTTTTACTATTTTTAAATTAACTTCATGGGAGACATAGAACGAAGTAAAGAATTTCTTATTATTGTCTCCAACAACCACTATCGTATTTTTTTTATCAGTAACCTTATACATAGTAAGTTCTGTAAATTTATTATGGTTAAAAACATATGTGTTTTTTTTAATTCCATTAACCACAACACCTAAATAACCAGCCCAATTTGTCTTTTTTCTATTACTTTTGAATTGATTTGATTTTTCTGTTGAAAAGTTTCGATGGTAAACTTTTGCATTAGGGAAGTATTTTTTAACTGTTTCAAATTTAGTTTCAAAAGAATATATTTTTGAAATTTGTTTATAAATTTCCTCTCCACGAATACCGGTTATTAACATTTGAGACCAAAAGTTTTGTCTTTCTAAATCTGACAAAACTAAATTATCTTTGAATAAATAACCTGAAGCAATCATTGGTATCTGCTGACCGTTAATTCCTCCATAAAAACATATCCCGCTTTTTGTTTGTGGACAATATGATACTACATAATTAACAGAACCTATGTAATCATTTAAAACCTCAGAATAATTCAAATAATAATATGGATACGCTCTTATTTCATTATCTATTTTAATTAATAATAATCTGTCTTCATCTTTTAAATCCTTCATTTCTGATATGTTCTTAAAACTTGGATTTTGTATAAGGTCAAATGGAGCTCCTTCTTTTATAAAGTTTTCATCAACACTCCATAAACTAACCTCTTCGTCTGTAGAGGTAGAATTATCAAATGTGTCTGCACAAGAATAAAACACCAAGCAAAAAATAATACAACGCCAAACCATAGTTTTTATATTTAATTACTTTTAATAAGTCGGAAAAAAAATAAAACATTACATATCAGATAATTATAAAAATAACTCTTATTTTGAATTTTCTACATCTGAAGTCTCTTATGTAAGTGTTTTCCTAGTGACTTAAAAAGCTCTTAAGGTTATTTGTGCTGTTATTCTTTATACCAACTTGAATATTTCACATAGTTATTGGCTATTCTATCAATTTCTCCAGATATGAGTTCTTCTGAAATATCTTTTACTTTTTTTGCAGGTACACCTGCATATATGCTTCCACTTTCTACTCGTGTATTTTTAGTTACTACTGCTCCAGCAGCAATAATAGAATTAGATTCTACTACACAATCATCCATAATAATGCTACCCATACCTACCAGCACATTATCATGAATGGTACAACCATGAACTAAAGCATTATGCCCTATAGAAACATTATTTCCTATGGTAGTAGGTGATTTTTGATATGTTGCATGTATTACTGCTCCATCTTGCACATTTACTTTATCTCCCATTTTTATATAGTGTACATCTCCGCGAATTACCGCATTAAACCATACACTACACTCTTTTCCCATTTGTACATCACCTACAATAGTTGCATTTTCAGCGATGTAACAATCTTCTGAAATTTGTGGATGTTTTCCTTTTACTGGCTTTATAATTGGCATAAGTTTTTATTTAAAATACGATAATAAGTTTGCTTTTTTAGAGGCTGAAACCATAATCTCTTTCCCGTTTGATAGTATTATACTTCCTCCTTTACCTTTTTTATACTTTGCTATTTCATTAACGTTAACTAAAAATGATTTATGTATCCTAACAAAAGAACTATCTTTTAAAACTTCTTCAAAATACTTTAATGTTTTACTCACCAACTTTTTAGAGTTTTCAAAATAAATTTCGGTATAGTTATCGTCAGCTTTACAAAATAAGATTTCATTAATCTCTAACACTTCAAATCCATCTTGTTGCGGAATGGTAATTTTTCCATTTACCTTATGTGTTACTTTTGGAGTTAAAATAGCCGTTTCTAATTCTTTTTCTTTTTCTTTTATTTCTGTAACTATATTTACTGCCTTAATTAATTCATCTATCGAAATAGGCTTTAACAAATAATAAGTTGCTTGGTTGTTTAATGCTTCAATGGCATAATGGTCATAAGCGGTTACAAAAACTGTTTCAAAGGTTTGATTTTCTACTTTCTCTAATAGGTCAAAAGCATTTCCAAAGGGCATTTCTACATCTAAAAACACCAAATCTAATTCGTATTCCTGAATTAGTTTATAAGCTTCTTCAATATTGTTTGCCTCTCCTAATAATGCTACATTTGGACAATATTTAACGATATAATTTCGCAAAATATCTCTACTTATTTGCTCATCTTCAACAATAATAGCTTTTATCTTCATCGCTAATTTTTATCTTTTTTTAGTGTCAATTCAACTCTCGTTCCACCTCCATCTACAAAAGTATTAGAAACCATTACAGAAACTTTATCTTGATACATATCGTTGAGAATAGCTATTCTATTTTTAATGGTACTCATTCCTTTCGATTTTTGTTTTAGTTGATTTTTTGTTTTCATTTCTATTGACTTCTCTCTTCCTATTCCATCGTCTTCAACCATAATAGTAATAGCGTCTTTATTTTTAGAAAGCATTGAAATTTGTAATTTTCCTTTTTCTTTTTTATATCGAAGCCCGTGCCAAATAGCATTTTCTATATACGGTTGTAATAACATTGGTGGAATAGAGTATTGTTCTAACGGTATACTTTCGTCTATATGAATAGCGTAATCGAATTTATCTTTAAATCGGTTGTGTTCTAACTTCACATATAACTCTAACAATTCAATTTCTTTGGTTAACGGAATAAAGTCTTCATCTGAATTTTCTAACACTGAACGCATTAATACCGAAAATTCTGATAAGTATCGGTTTGCACTTCGTTCATCGTTTACTGCAATAAAACTATTCACTGAGTTCAATGCATTGAAAATAAAGTGCGGATTCATTTGTGAGCGCATCGATTTTAATGCCAATAAGTTATTAGCTAGTTTTTGTTGCTTATTTGTTCTAAACATAAAATACAATAACAAAACCATTAACAAAAACCCTCCAATTAATGAATAAATAATCCATTTTTGACGCTTATTGCTTTCTTGAACCAATTGTTGATCTTTATACGCTAAATTGATTTTACTGTCTGCTAATTTTTTATCTTTTTCTAAACTAACTATCCTGTTTTGATTGTCTAGTATTCGTTTTCTAAAACGTTTTATTTGCTGAATTTCTTGTTCTTTTCGAGAGTACAATGTATCTACTAATTTTACATAGCTTTGATAAGCTTCAAGAGCTTCTATATAATTACCAACTCTCTCATAGGCTTCTGAAAGTCTTCGTGTAGCGTCTTTCCCTATAATTAAATCCTTATTTTTATCTGCATCTTCAATACTCTTTTTTAGATATGGTATTGCTTCTTCATATTCAGATTTTTGTATGTATGCATTCCCAATTTTGTAGTTAATTTTTTGTGAGGTAATTGAATCAACTAACGTCTCATTATTTTCAGGTTCTATTACACCATCTGTTTCTTTTAAACTTTCTTTTCGTAACTGAATTTCTTTATCGTATCGCTGAGATTTATTATAAAAATCAGCTACTTTTTGTTGTTCTTTTAATGAACGTTTTTTGTTTTCTTCAGAGGCTAATTTTAATGAGTTTTTATAATACCCATCTGCTTTTTGTATATTTCCTTGTGCTGCAAAAACTTCGGCCAACTTAGAATTTAAATCCGTAATTTTAGGGGTAATTAAATTCTTTTTTGCAATCTCTAAAGCTTTTTTATAGTTAACTCTTGCTTGATTGTAGTTCTTTTGTGCCAGATACACATCTCCTAATCCTTGATATGCAGTTAAACGGAGGTAATTATTAAGCACTCCACTTTGTAAACTTTGTAAATAATTTTGCTCACTATCGTTGTAGTTTTTTGATAAGAACGCTGCTTTTGCTAATTGCAAACGAACTCTAGGAGAGTTTATTTCTTGTAAGGAAATTTGATAGTTTTCAACTGCTAAATCGTATTGTTTCCAATAAAAATACACCTCTGCCAACTCTTTGAATACATTGGCCCTTTGGTTTTTATCTGGATTTGTTAAAAGTGTCTTTTCTACAAAAGATAAACTTTTATCAATATCTTTCTTTTTATAAAACTTAACAGAATCTAAATATTGTGAATATAAACCTGTTTGTTTTCTTGTACTATAAGAACTTAGTTTTGATTTTCTTTTAGGTGTAAATCCTTCTACTTCCACCTTTATATCTTCATCATCTTTAATCGTATAAAAAACACGATTAAAATTAGGGTGTGATACTTCTAATAGACTTCCTGCTGTAGCTTTTACAGTATAACTTCCTGTTATTTCAGAAAATCGATAAGTTAGTCCGTTTACTTCTACTTTTGCATCTTTAATAGGCTGATGCGTTTCTCTACTTACTACTTGGACTTTTACTGAGAATTTTTTTGATAATTCATTATCTATTTGAGAATATACTGGTGAAAACCTCAACAGAACCATGGAGAATATTAGTATATAAAAAAGCTTTTTCATTCTTTGTTTCTTAGTGTAAACATACATACAAAAAGCCATACAAAAAAACGTCTATATTACTAAAACACTGTCAAAAACAATTAAAAATACGGGTTTACTCATTTAATTAATTATTTACCTAAACGAAATAACCTGTTTACTCATTCTCGATTTTTTAAGAAGAAAGTTGAAAGTAGTTTTGAGTAGAAATTAACACCAATCAAACTTTTACCCAATTAATAACTAAAAACAAAAATTATGAAAACGCACGCATTAAAAGTATTTTTCTTTTGCTTAGTACTACTAACGGTAACTACGTTTGCTAATGAAAATCAACCTACAAGAAAAGTAAAAAAACAAACGGTTAAAGTTGCATTGTTACTTGATACTAGTAATAGTATGGATGGGTTAATCAATCAAGCAAAAGCACAATTATGGGAAATTGTAAACGAGTTATCGTATGCTAAATGCAGTGGTATTACTCCTAACTTAGAAATTGCTTTGTACGAGTACGGAAACTCTAATTTACCTTCTAAAGAAGGATATATCCGACAAGTTTTACAGTTCACTAGTGATTTAGATGAGATTTCTGAGTATTTATTTTCTTTAAGTACAGATGGAGGGAGTGAATACTGCGGGCAGGTAATTCAAACTTCTTTAAATGAATTAGCGTGGGGCAACAATAAACGTGATTTGAAAATGATTTTTATAGCGGGAAATGAACCTTTTACACAAGGAAAAATTAATTACAAAGATGCTATTACTAATGCCAAAGAAAAAGATATTACAATAAATACTATTTTTTGTGGTAATTACAACCAAGGGGTTACTGGTAAATGGCAAGACGGAGCTATTTATGGAGGTGGTGATTATATGACTATTAATCAAAACAAGCATATTGTACATATTGTAACTCCTTATGACAACGATATTATTATTTTAAACAAGCGATTAAACAATACGTATATACACTATGGTTCTTACGGGTATTCTAAACACCGTAATCAAGCAAAACAAGATATGAATGCGGAAAGTTTGGATGAAGCTGTGGTAGTAAAACGAGCCGTAACTAAAAGTTCTAAACTATATAATAATGCTGAATGGGATTTGGTTGATGCTTCTAAAGAGAGAGAAATTAATTACAGTTCTTTAAAAAAGAAACAGCTTCCTAAACAACTACAAAATAAATCTGCTAAAGAAATTAAAGTTCATGTTGAAAAGAAACGTAAAGAGCGTACTGAAATTCAACAAAAAATTCAAGAATTAAATAAAAAAAGAAAGGCTTTTGTTGCCAAAAAACAACGTGAAAGTTCTAAAAAAAATGAATTAGAAAGTGTAATGATTAGAGCTATTAAAAAACAAGCAAAAAAGAAAAACTATTCTTGGTAGTTTTGATTAGGGGTTGATTAGTTGAAGCGGAGTATTTACTCCGCTTTTTTATTTTACCAACAAATCTTGACCAATACTAATATTATTACTTTCTAAATTATTTACTTCTTTTATTTTCTTAACGGAAGTATTATATTTTCGTGCTATAGAATACAATGTATCTCCTTTTTGTACCTTATGAGAACTGACTTTATAACTTGGTGTTTTTGCTGCTAAAGAACCATCTGGTTGTATTCTATCGTATTTATTGAGATTATATTTTTTAATAATCGTTATTAACTTTTGAGGGTACTTCCTATCTGTTGCATATCCTGCTCTTTTCAATCCATAAGCCCAACCTTTATAATCCGTATGTCTTAATCTAAATAAGTTTGCATATCGCTTACGAGTTAATAAAAACTGTGAGTGATCTTCATACGAAGTTTCTGGATAGTTATACTTTCTAAAACATTCTCCTTTTTCATCATCATCATGGGTTACACTATGCCCTTGCCAACCTCTATGACATTTAATTCCGAAATGATTATTTGATCTACGAGCTAATGCACTTCTTCCACTTCCTGACTCTAATACTCCTTGTGCTAAGGTAATACTAGCAGGAATACCATGTTCGTGCATTTTCTTAACTGCAATAGGTGCAAATTTTTGAATATACGCTTCGGTATGATTTGTTGTAGTTAATATTGGTTTTTGTATTTGTTCTAACTGTGGTACTTCTGGTAATTTTTCTTCTCTTGATTCTAAAACTACCTTATTAGGAGTAGATTTTACCACATTTTTACCCGAACCACAACTTGTCAATACTACAGCACATACTGCTAAAAAAACTACTCTTACCCTCATTAAACCTTTATTAACTCTTTGTTTTTATGCTTCAATTTTTGATTTACTCCTGCGATACCTTGTATACCTCCTGTATGAATTGCGATTATTTTACTATTCCTCGGAAATACGTCTTTTGCTACTAAATCTACTATTCCAAATAACATTTTACCTGTATAAATAGGGTCTAGCAAAATACTTGTTTGCGTTTTAAATTCATTTATAAAACGGATTAATTCCTCTGTATATTTTCCGTAACCTCCAAAATGGTATTCGTTTTGTAAGCTCCAATGATCGTTCCTATTTACAAAGGCTTTGATTTCATCTATTAAAAAATCACCTTTCAGTGCAGGAAACCCTATTACTTCTTGATGATTTTTAGCTGAATTTATCAATCCTGAAATCGTTCCGCCAGTACCAACAGCACAACAAATATAATCGAATTTTTCATCTTCGTTTGTTAAAATCTCTTCGCAACCTTTTACCGCTAAAGCATTCGTTCCTCCTTCGGGAACCAAATAAAAATTTCCAAATTCTTTTTTTAACTGATTGATAAATTCTTCGGAAGTTTTGTTTCGGTAGGCTTCTCTTGACACAAACTTGAGCTGCATTCCTTTATCATATGCGTTTTTCAACGTGGTGTTTTGAGAGAGTGTTGCTGCTAAATTTCTTCCTAATTCATCTCCTCTAATAATTCCGATGGTGTTAAGTCCTGCTATTTTTCCTGCTGCGGCAGTAGCAGCAATATGGTTTGAAAAAGCACCTCCAAAAGTTAACAACGTATCTTTTTCTTGTTGTTTTGCTTCTTCAATATTGTACTTCAGTTTTCTAAATTTATTCCCTGAAACAAATGGGTGAATAGTGTCTTCTCGCTTTATTAAAAGTTCAATTCCTTTTGAAGCTAAAATGGGCAGGTCGACTTGTTGATTTTCAGGTGTCGGAATTTCTAGTTGAAACAGCATTTTAAAATAGTTATCAATGCAAAAATAAGTGTTTACTCTATTTCTAGCTTATACCCTACTCCATGAATGTTGGTTATTTTTATAGAAGTATCTTCTTTTAGCTTTTTCCGGAGTTTAGAGATATAGGTATCTAAACTTCTCCCAACCACCACTCCGTTGTCTTCCCAAACCTTTTTCATAAGTTCTTCTCTTTTAATAACTTCATTGGGTTTACTAATAAAGATTTCCAATAATTCACATTCTTTTTTAGATAAGCTAATTTCGGTCGTCTGCTTTACTAATTTGTGCTGTTCGGGGTAAAACTCAAAAATACCTAAAGTTGCTACATTAGTTTGATTATTAATTTTTGTTGCTGTGCTTTTTCTTTTCTTTTGATACACCGCTACACTGAATACTAGAGTTAAGAACAATAATCCATAAAAAATAAACTGACTTTTATTTGATGTACTCTTTTTAAGAAATTGAACTTCTATAAAATAACAACCCTGCGGTAATGTTCTTCCTTTACACGGAATGATTGCTTTTTCTTCTCTTTTTCGCATTTCGTAGCTATACACTACTTCCTCATCATCACAATTTTTGACCTCTAAAATGTAATTTGTTGGAAAATTTGACTTTTTAAAACTTCTGTTTACAAAAGCTACCAAACCATCTGGTTCAATCTCCAAATTGTTTTGAAAACTTAGTTTAAAGGTTAATTCATTGAACTTTTGTACAGGTAAAACTAGTGAGGTAGTATCTGCATTACTTAGCAATAACTGGTGTCCTACATTTCGAAGTGAAACTTTTACACGTTCTGAAAAATTTTCGCTGGTTGTACACGATATAAACAAGGTTATCACAGCAAATAGGTATAGTTCTATTTTGGTAGTTATTAAGTTGAAGTTATTGCTCATATTACCTACAAATATCCTACTTTTCAATTACTTTGAGCAATAGTTGACATTTCTTTTACACTTTTTTGTCATTTTTTTACTATCATTTCAAACTGAAATTAAACTGAGATAAAAAACTTATCAATAAAAGTAACTAAACTATTTTAAGATTACTTCTTATGGTTAACCTTTACAGGAATAACAAACGACGAACTAAAACGAAGCTATATAATCTCATAAACACTTATGATAGTACAAACAAAAAAACTGTAAAAAATATCATTAAATTAACCTTAAAAATAAGTTTACACTTATCTTTGGCTTTTAAAACATCAAGTATAATATAATCAGTTTTAACTATACTTATGTTTAAGAACTAAACGTTTTTAATAATAAAGCTTAATGAAAATAAATACCCTCCTCTTCATACCAATACTGTTAATGTTTTCTTGTAAAAACAATAAGCAAAGTGAAACATCAATTGATTTTAAACAAGACTTAAGTAATACTTCATTAGTTATTTTAGGAAACATACAAGATGCAGGATCACCTCACATCGGGTGTGAGAAAAAATGTTGTAAAAATCTATTTAATAATCCTGACAAAAACAGACAAGTAATTTCTTTGGGTTTAATTGATGGTCCAAACAACAAAAAGTATTTATTTGAAGCTACGCCAGATATTTCTCGCCAGTTAAAGGTTCTTAAAAACATACAACCCGTTAGTAAAAATGAAATGCCAGATGGAATTTTTATTACACATGCACATATAGGTCATTATGCGGGACTAATGTACTTAGGAAAAGAAGCTAAAAACGCACAAAATGTAACTGTTTATGCGATGCCCAAGATGAGTGATTTCTTTAAAAATAATGGCCCATGGAATCAATTAATAAGTAACCACAATATAAGACTAAACAATATTAAAAATGAGCAAACAGTTACACTAACATCTAATATAAAAGTAATACCAATTATAGTTCCTCATAGAGATGAGTATTCTGAAACTGTAGGTTTCAAAATTATTGGACCGAATAAATCCGCTTTATTTATTCCTGATATTGATAAATGGGAGAAATGGAAAAACAATATTATTGACGAAATAAAACAGGTCGATTATGCTTTTTTAGATGCAACATTTTTTAATGAAAAAGAAATTAATAATAGAAATATCTCAGAAATACCGCACCCTTTTATTATTGAGAGCATGGAGAAATTTAAAAATCTAACTAAAACAGAGAAAGCAAAAATAATATTTATTCACTTTAACCATACTAATCCGGTTATTGACCCAAATAGTGAAGAATCAAAAATGATAATAGCTAATGGTTTTCAAGTAGGAAGATTAAATAATTCATTTGAACTGTAGCTTAACTAAAACTATAATAACCCCTTATTTATTAAGGTTACTTATAATTTAATTTTAACTATTCATTTTTTAATTAAAACCCAGATACCTGCTCCTCAACTTGCTCCCATTCTTCCATGAGTTCGTCTACTTTAGCTTTTTTAGCTTTGTAATTTTCAAAGAAGTTAGGGCGAGAAGACACTTCGTCGTAATGCTGAGCTAGTTCTAAATCTATTTTTTTTATTTCGGCTTCTAAATTTGCGATTTGCGTTTCAATTTTATTCAGCCTGTTTTTTAACTTTTTAAGTTCTTTTTCTTGTTCTTTCGATAATTGATAGGCTTCTTTTTTTGAAGTATTTTTATCTTCTTTTATTACGGTTCTTTTTTCAGCATCACGCAAACTTTCCATTTTGTGTTGCTCTAAGAAATAATCAATATCGCCCAAATATTCTTTTATTTCACGGTCTTTAAATCCATAAACAGTAGTGGTTAACCCTTGTAAGAAGTCACGGTCGTGAGACACTACGATTAAGGTTCCGTCAAAGTTTTGTAAAGCCATTTTTAATACATTTTTTGAAGCAATATCTAAGTGGTTGGTAGGTTCATCCATGATTAACACATTGAATGGCGATAGCAACAGCTTACACAATGCTAACCGATTTCGCTCTCCTCCTGAAAGTACTTTTGCTTTTTTATCTACCGCTTCTCCACCAAACAGAAATGAACCTAACATATCTCTTACACGCATTCTATTGCCATCGGTAGCAGCGTCCTCCATTATTTCCAACACTGTTTTCTCTGGTGGTAATTCTTCAGACTGGTTCTGAGCAAAATATCCTATTTCTACGTTATGTCCTAGTTTTAGGTTTCCTTCAAACGGAATTTCTCCTACCATCATTTTAGCTAAGGTAGATTTTCCTTGTCCGTTTTGACCAACAAAAGCAATTCTGCTATTACGCTCAATCAATAAATCAACATCTTTTAAAACCTCTTTTTCTCCGTAGTTCTTGGTTAAATTTTCAGCTTCAACAATAATTTTACCAGGTTCTTTTGATATGGCAAAACGAACGTTCATTACCGCATTATCATCTTGATCTACTTCAATACGCTCAACTTTTTCTAGTTTTTTAATGAGTGATTGTGCCATGGAAGCTTTACTTGCTTTCGCACGAAATTTCTCAATTAATTTTTCAGTATGTTCTATTTCTTTTTGTTGATTTTTCTGGGTTTGTAACTGCTTTTCTTTAATTTCTGCTCGCAGTTTTAAGAACTCAGAATACGGTTTTTTATAATCATAAATTTGTCCTAAAGAAATTTCTATCGTTCTATTAGTTACGTTATCTAAAAACATTTTATCATGTGATACCAATACAATGGCTCCTGCATAACTTTTTAAGAAGTTTTCTAACCAAATAATCGATTCAATATCTAAGTGGTTGGTAGGCTCATCGAGTAATAAAATATCGTTGTTCTGTAATAATAGTTTGGCTAGTTCAATACGCATACGCCAACCTCCAGAAAAGGTATCGGTTAACTTATCAAAATCTTCTCGTTGAAACCCTAATCCTTGTAATATTTTTTCAGTCTCTCCTTGATAATTGTACCCTCCTAGCAACTCATAACGTTCAGTTTTTTCGTTTAAATCGATAATTAATTGATTATACGACTCACTTTCATAATCGGTTCTTTCTGCTAGTTGCTGATTAATTTCATCTAACTCTAACTCAATTTCTTTAATTTCGGTAAATGCTTGGTAGGCTTCTTCTAAAATGGTTCTTCCTTGTTCAAAATCAATATCCTGACGTAAAAAACCGATACGTACTTCTTTATCAAAAGCTAAGGTTCCTCCACTACTTTCAATATCTTTTGCTAATACTTTTAATAAGGTAGATTTACCTGCTCCATTTTTTCCAATCAATCCAATTCTATCACCTTTAATTAATTTAAAAGTGATTCCAGAGAACAAATCTGTCCCCATAAATGAAACTGATAAATCGTGTACGTTTAGCATATTTTATAGTTAATTACTTCATTTTGTAACCCTAGTTACAAACAAGTGTTTTATTTTTGTTGAAACTTGTGCAAACTTACAAAAAGGAAATAGTTAATTGAATTAATACTTAGAAGATATGTTTGGAAAGGGAAGTAAATTGTATAGTATTTCTAATAATAAATGCCCTCGTTGCCATGAAGGAGAGTTTTTTGAATACAAACTTAATTTCAACCCTAAAAAAATGACCGCTTTACATAAAAACTGCCCTAAGTGTAATTTAAAATATATGATGGAGCCTTCTTTCTTCTTTGGGGCTATGTATGTTAACTACGCAATTGCTGTTGCTTTGTTTGTAGCTATTTTTATTATTGCAAAGGTATTTATCGGACTAGCTATTTTACAAAGTTTTATTGCTATTATAGTAGTTTCTTTATTATTGACTCCTATCAGCTTACGTCTTTCAAGAATTATTTGGATTAATCTTTTTGTGAGCTATGATGAGAAAGCAGGCAAAATACATTCTAAAGAGAATACTGAGGATACTAGCAACTAACGGTTAATCTGTTAAAAATCTTTTTATATCGATTTCTTTATCTAATTCTTCACCTTTTTCTAGGTGATTATATAAATTTTCTGCGACAGTTGGCGCAATCATTACACCTCTTGTTCCTAAACCATTTAAAACTGCTAGTTTTGAAAATTTTGGGTGTTTCCCTACTAAAGGTCTTCTATCTTTTACCGTAGGTCGTATTCCTGCTGATTGTTCTATTACAGTGTAAGGAACTGCTATTATCTTTTGTAGTTTATCTTCAAGTTCTTTTCTGCCTTCTTCTGTTGGAATAGAAGTTTTATCAGTCCAATTAAACGTTGCTCCTACTTTGTATTTATTATCACCCAAAGGCATAATGAATACACTTCCTTTTAATAAGAAATCTATTTGTAATTCTGGTGCATAAATTGTAATTGTCTCTCCTTTTGTTCCGTTTAGTGGTAAATAATTGAAAAACGGATTTTTTTTCAATCCGAACCCTTCACTAAATACAATTCTTTTTGCTGTGATATTATCATAACTAACTTTATCTTCTAAAATCTGTATTTTTGAATAGTCAAAAGCTTCTTTTATAAGACTTTTTAATGATTTAATATATTCTTTATAAGAATTTACTAATAAAGGTGTATCAACTCTACCTGTGCCTTTTAGTTCTCCAAAACCATAATCACCTATAATTCCTTTTATTTTTTCTTTTGAAATTTTTGGATCCATATAGTAAGATAACATGGGTTTGTCAGACGCTATAAACCAGTTATTTTCATCACCTACATTAGTAAATACTTTTTTAGTGGTAAACTTGTAATCTAGTTTAATTCTTAGCTTTTCTTCTAATTCTTGATAAAAAGGTATTGCTTTTTGTAATTGTTTATGTCCGTTCCAAGCTGGTGTAAATCGTTTTAAAATTACAGGATTATATACTCCTCCCGCAACAACTGAAGATACTTGTGAATCATCTTCAAAAACCATAAAACTTTTGTTATTTTTAAGTAATAGTTCTGTAAAAGCTATTCCTGAGAGTCCTAAACCTACTATAATGTAATCTACCGCTATATTCATACTCCAAAAGTACTATTATTACAATAAAAAAGAGCTTGCAATGCAAGCTCTTTTTGTATTTGTATTGAATAGGAATATTAATAATTCCACATATCCATTTCTCTATTACGAATACCTTCTTTAATTCTATTTGCTTCTAACAATTGAAATAAAGAGTTTCCACGAACATAGTCAGAAATTGATCTATCTCCATAAATGTTCTCTTCTTTTAGAATCGTAGACGTAAAACGTCTTGCATTTAACAAGTTATCATAAGAAAGCGGTTGTGCTGAGTTTTCTGGGTTGAATACTTTAGAACTGTGTAATGTTTCTCTAACATCTGGGAAAAACACCCAAAACAGCTCATATACACTTTCCTTGTCATCAATCTCTTCAACTCCCATTACTTGCACATCTGGCCCCATAGGAGCTAATGCTAACAAACGGTACTTTAATTCACCTTGACGCTTGTCAAAATACCAAATACCTTTTAGCATATATCCTTTGATATCTTCAGACTTTATAAAATAATCATCAACATAATCTCCATTTTGTCGTTGATTAAATGTCATAGATTTTACTTGTTCCATTCCTATTTTAGTAGTGAAGTAAGAGTCGTTATATACTTCTTTTATTTCACCATTTTTAATACCTTTTAGCAAGGTATCAAATAAAGAACGTCTTGTTAAACCTGCATTCATAGTATCAATTGGATAATAATACGGAAGATTTATTTTTTGATTTAAATCTACATATTCCCACACCACTTTAGACCACAATACATCTCTATCACTAATATAGCCGTAAGGAAGTGGTTTGTCATCTTCTGAAGCAATTTGTGCTTCAGATTTAAATCCAATTTCATCTACCTTTTTAGCATTTAAAAGGTTAGCTTGTGCACTTGCATAACTTGTCGCTGCAAAAGCGAATAAAACCATATAAAAACGCTTCCAATTCATACTTTCTTGTTTTACTTATTAATTCGTAATTTCTATACTAACAGGCAGTACTTTTTTAATTTTGTAGTTAGAGCCAGAAACTGATGCTTTAATATCAAAAATAGTAATTACATCATTTCTTCTTGCCTTAGCTAACGCTGCCTTAGCTCTAGAGGTCATAGTTGTTCCACTAATAGGAATAGCTACTTGCCCTGGTACTTTTATTTTAAAGCTCGATACGTTTAGTTTTAAATCGAATAAGAAGTCTGGTAGTCCAGCTGCAACACTAACTCTACCTACACTAGACTTAGGCATTTTTACAGTACCATATTGACCTCTTACCATACCTACCGCTGGTGGTATATCTTTAATTCTAAATTTCTTAACAGAGCGAACTCCTTTATCTGCTCCAGTTGGCGTTCCAGTAACCACGATGTTTACCTCACTACCATTTCCTGGGCTCATTATATAACTATCTCCTTTAACTCTTCTAAGTCCTGGAGCCTTCGCACTTACTTTGTTTCCTGGTACCCCTGGAATAGAAATTGTTAATGGGTTAGCTAAACCACGGTACACAACATTCATTTTATCAGCTGAAACTAATGCTTCGTTTGGTCTTGGGATAACAGCATAAGCTCCTTTAATTGGAATGGTAACAGTAGAATCAGCTTCTTTAAACTTAAATTCTCCTAATAACTCTTTATCTCCTACATTACCTACTGGTCCGTCTAAAATAACTTGACCTGCCTGAATTTTTTCTTCAGCAATTTCCTCTCCGTTAATAATTACTTTTTCAGCTGTTAAATTCGGGTCTTTTTTTCCCAAAATAACTTTACCAGATAATTTTTCTCCTGGATAATAAGCTCCCTTATCAAAAACAACCATAGCTTCATACTTGGTCATTGATACTGCACTTTGTAACTCTCCTTGTAATAAAGCTGATAGAGCATCTGACTCTGTAGTTTTAATATCTGCTTGAATCTGAGTTAACTTTGTTAAAGATGCTATTAAAGGGAAACCTTCATAGTTATATTTTAACCAGTTTACAGTTACTCCTTCTTTATTTTTTTTATCGGTAGTGCTAAAACGTTCTTTAATTACTTCAGATAATTCTGACTCTCCTAAAACTTCTAAAGATTTTTCTCTAAACTCGTTTATCTTATCAACAAACTCTTTTCCTTTAGGACTAATTTTTCCATTCGCAAAAAAGTATTGATCTAAGAAACCTGACTTATCCATCGATTCATAAGCTGTTTTATCTTCTAAATCGCTTGTCATTTGAGTTTTTAAATCTTCAATATAAGCATAAAACCCATCCGCCATTGTTCTAAGCGTATCTGTTTTTTGTTTAGCTTCTCCGTATTGTTTCGCTTGTTCAGCTGCTTTTTGAGCTAATACATCATAAGATGCTTCATTCTTTTCGGTCGCCCTTATATTAGACGCCGATAATTTTTCTTTCATTAATCCAAAAGCTGATAAAACTTCTTTACTCATATTCATTGCTAACATTGCAATAAATACAAGGTACATTAAGTTTACCATCCTTTGCCTTGGTGACTGCTTTCCTCCTGCCATATTAATTAGTTTGTTTTATAAATAAATTAGATAAACTAATTAATTATTTGTTAGACATTGCAGTTAACATTCCTCCGTATACTCCGTTTAAAGAAGATAAGTTTGTTGCTAAGGATTGCATTTGCTCTTGTAAACGCTGAGAATTTTCTACCATTGCAGAATTTAAATCCGCTTGCTTACTAGCATTTTCAACTTGTGTTTGATATAAACTATTTAATGATTCCATTTGAGCTGCTGCTCTTGTCATTTGCTCATTATAACTACCTGTTGCAGAAATCGCTTGAGAAGCTGATGCTAAAGGCTCTACTGCTCCTTGGAAGTTTTTTATACTATCTCCTAAACGAGATACTAACTGCGCATCTAATTTCGCTTCGCTTAAAATATTATCTAATTTTTGTGATAACATACTTTGTGCCTCTTCAGGAGATGCTTCTTTACCTCTTCCTCCTGTTGATTGACCATCTCCTAACTCAGGGTATACTTTTGTCCAATCTAAGTCATCTTCAATAGGTTCAAATGCTGAAATAGCAAAAATCACTGCTTCTACAACTAACCCTATGGTTAACATAACTCCACCTGTTAATGGACCAATTTTAAAGTGCATAATTTTGAATAATGCTCCTAAAATAACGACTGAGGCTCCCAAACCGTAAGCCATGTTAAATAATTTTTTAGTTGATTTTGATTGTGCCATAATTTTAAATTTTGGGGATTAATATTTATTCTTGTTTTCTTATTAATTACTTTTATTAGTACCTAAATAATCTTGTACTGTTCTAAATCCGATATAACTTCTTGCTGTGTCTGCATATTCCCAATCACGAGAACTAACTTCTAAAAAATAAGCAACATCTTTCCATGATCCTCCACGGATAATTTTTCTTCTATTTTCTTTAATTTCAACATTCGGGTTCATTGTAGACCCCATGTAATAAGACATTTGGTTGTATGCTGTATTTGTCCATTCAGAAACATTCCCTGCCATGTTAAATAATCCATATTCATTTGGGTTATATGACATCGCTTCAACAGTATATAGAGCCCCATCGGCAGCATAGTCTCCACGTACTGGTTTAAAGTTTGCTAAGAAACACCCTCTATCACTTGTGGTACTTGGCCCACCCCAAGGATATTTACCGTAATTTAAGCCACCACGAGCTGCGTATTCCCATTCTGCTTCTGTTGGCAACCTGAATGCTGGAACTAAACCTAGTTTTTTTCTTGATCGTTGATAACTGTTTTTAGTTTTTGTTCTCCAGTGACAAAATGCTTTTGCTTGATTCCAGGTAACACCAACTACTGGATAGTTTTCGTAGGCTTTATGAGCAAAATATTCTTGATGCATTGGATCATTGTAGGAATAATTAAAGTCTTTTATCCAAACTGTGGTGTCTGGGTATACGTTAATTACTTTATCTTTTAAGAAATCTTTTCTGTTCTTTCCTGTTCTTGCAGCTGCCTCATTATCAAACCAATAATATCTATAATTTAACAATTCTGTATTAAAAGTTCTAATACCATTTAAAGCTTCGTCTTTCTTTATGTATAAAGAATCCATTACCTCAACATAATCAGCATCTGGATATTCTTGAGAATCCCAAACAATTTCTTCTTCCCAGTTTAATGGTTTTAAAGAATCTAATCCTTCTCCTAGTTCGTAATAGTTCTCACGCATGTATTTTTCATACGGAGTTTCGTTTACTGTATCTTTTGAAGCAAAAGCATACAATTGGATTCCTTCTGCATTCTTTCCTGCATTCGCTTCATCACCTCCTAAAAAAGCAAACTCTGCTTGATAAGCTAGTTTTGTTCTCGTTATAGAGTCTCTTACCCAATGAACAAATGCTTTGTACTCACTATTGGTTATTTCTGTTTCATCCATATAAAATGGTTGTACAGTAACCGTTTTTGTTGGCGCATTCATGGCTCCCATAGGATCTTCATCTTGTTTACCCATGGTAAAAGATCCTCCTGGTATTTTAGCCATACCATATGGTTTTTCTGCAAACCATTTTCTTTTAGACGTAACTCCTACCAATTCTCCTCTATCGCCACTTGAACCACAAGAGTAGATGATAGATGCTAACAATGCAAGTACTATTATTTTTTTCATATTATATCTTTCTTATAAAAGAGGCGTAAACCTATTATTTTTTTTATTAAAAAACAATTACGAGTTATTATTTTTTACATAACACACAACTTTCTCCTAAACAAGCTTTTGCAAAGCTTTATACCATCTTTCAGGTGTTTTTTGCTGTAGTGCCTGCTCATAATCTCGATAGCTACATGGTATTAACGCATGTCTTTTGTGTTTATTATTTGATATTAAATTTATTTCCATCCACCAACGTCCACTTTTATCACTCTTATAAAAGTTTATTGGATCGTCATCATTCAAAAGCACTGTAAACTTTTGATAGCTTTCCTTTGTGGCAAATGGGTAGTCTTTAGCTCTAGAATTTACTCCTTCAATAAAATACCATATTATTTGTGCTATTAAATTTGCCGTTTGACAATTAGAGTCTAATTTACTATTATACTCATAAATACCAAAAGACGTTACTTTGTCACTAATCCCTGCATAACGTGCAATAGCACATATTTCTTCTCCGTAAAAACCGTTAGGAGAGGCATTTTTGTTAGCTGGTGCTTCACTTTGTCGAATACTTCCTATATCTATACTAACCACATCAGCATCACGCATTACAGGTTCTACTAAAGTTACATCTTTTACTTGACCTAATCTGTAAGCATCAAAATACAATTTATCTATTAAGCTTATTTCTTCTTGTGAGTTGAAAAAAGTTTGATATCCTACGTTACTAAAGTTAAACAAATTATTTGGTTCTTCCATAATAATTCTGCTTACATACGATTTTGAACTTGATTCATCCTCCAATGAACCCAAATCAAATCGGCTATCTACAGCTACTAAGTTAACCGTTTGCTCTAACTCATCATAAGCTCTATAATTTGCATAAGTTAAATCTTGTCCCCCACCAATTATGATAGGTAATATATTATTTTTTAACAAAAAGGCTACCGATGATTTAACTGCAAAATAGGTATCTTCTATAGCATTTCCATTTTCTATATTTCCTAAATCAGCTATATGTGTATGCCAATTCCCTGGAAATAATTGATATAAATACTTCCTAATTTCATGTAATTCTTTACCTGAACCCAAGTTATTTACAGTTCCTCTATCTTCTTTAACACCTAAAATAGCTATAGAAACGTCAGATAAGTCTGGAAAACCGTCTTGAGCAGTATGAAGTTGAACTTTTCTTCCAAGCACAGAAGAAGCCTGTAAAACCACATGAGTAGCCACAGAGTCTTCAATTGGAGTAAAGAAGTCTATATTCATAATTAGGGGAATTATAAGTGCCGCAATATACTAAACTATTTTTTTTTGGTCACTTTCTTTTTAGTTGTTTTTTTCTTAGGAGCTTTAGCTTCAATCATTTTAACAGCCTCTTCTTGCGTTAATTTTTCTATCTCAGTCGTTTTGGGAAGCTCTATTTTAATTTTTCCTTTGATAACATTAAAGCGTCCCCAACGTGCTTTTTCTACACGAATACCAACTTCTTCAAAATTATGAATAAGTTTTTCTCGTTCTTTTCTTTTTTTATCTTCAATTAGCTCTTCTATGTCTGCTTGACTTAAATTATCAAAGTCATACTTCTTATTTACATTAATAAAAATAGAGTTCCATTTAATAAACGGTCCAAAACGTCCAACACCTTTTTGAATAGGCATACCTTCGTATTGTCCAATAGGGGCATCTGCTTTTCTCTTTGCTTCTATCAATTCAACAGCTCTATCCATATCTACCTCCATTGGATTTTCTCCTTTATCTAACGATACATATTTGCCGTCAAATTTAATATAAGGACCAAATCTTCCGTTGGCTACTATTACCTCTTTTTCTTCATAGTCTCCCAATGTTTTTGGTAACTTAAACAAGTCCATAGCTTCTTCATAGGTAATTGAATTCATTGTTTGGTCTCCTTGTAAGCTGGCGAAACGAGGTTTTTCTTCGTCTGTTGCCTCTCCTATTTGTACCATTGCTCCATAACGTCCTAAACGCACATATACATTTTTACCGCTTTCTGGGTCAACTCCTAACAAACGTTCTCCTTTTGCTCTTTCTGCATTTTCAGCAACATCTTCTACAATTACATGAAAGTTTTTATAGAAATCTTTAATCATTACTATCCAATCTTCTTTTCCTTCAGCAATTTCATCAAATTCATTTTCTACTTTGGCTGTAAAACCATAGTCTAAAATAGCATCGAAATTGGCTACCAAGAAATCGTTTACGATGTTCCCAATATCAGTTGGAACTAGTTTTCCTTTATCAGAGCCTACTCTTTCAGTTAAAAGTTGTTCTGATACTGATTGGTTTACTAAACTTAATTGTGTATAATTCCTTTCTTTTCCTTCTATTGTTCCTTTCTCAATATATTCTCTTCTTTGAATTGTTGAAATAGTAGGTGCATAAGTAGATGGACGACCAATTCCTAATTCTTCTAAACGCTTTACTAAGGCTGCTTCTGAAAATCTTGCTGGCGGACGTGTATAACGTTCGGTAGCTGTTATTAATTCATTAGTTAATTGCTCCTTAATTTCCATTTTAGGCAACATTCCTGCTTGCTCCTCATCTTCATTATCGTTCCCTTCTAAATATACTTTTAAGAAACCTTCAAAAGTAATTACCTCTCCATTTGCAGTAAATTGTTTCTTATTTTTATTGTTGTCTATTTTCACAACGGTACGCTCTAACTGTGCTTCACTCATTTGTGAAGCAAGCGTGCGTTTCCAAATTAAGCTATAGAGCCTTGTTTGATCGTATTCACCTGTAATTTCGTGATTCTCCATATTTGTTGGACGAATCGCCTCGTGTGCTTCTTGTGCTCCTTTTGATTTCGTAAAAAAGTTACGTGGCTTGCTATATTCTTCTCCATAAGAAGCAATGATTTCTGCTTGGGCTGCATTTTTTGCATCGCTAGATAAGTTCACACTATCTGTTCTCATGTAGGTTATTAACCCTGCTTCATACAAACGTTGTGCAACCATCATTGTTTTAGCAACAGGGAAACCTAATTTTCTTGATGCTTCTTGTTGTAAGGTAGATGTTGTAAACGGTGGTGCTGGAGATTTTTTTGCTGGCTTTTTTTGTAAATCTGCTACAAAAAATTCTGCATCTAAGCATGAGTTCAAAAAATCTTCTGCTTCTTTTTTAGTTGAGAAATTCTTCGCAAGTTTTGCTTTAAACTTTTTACCTTCTGCATTCACAAACTCTGCATCAACTCGGTAAGAAGCTATAGAGGTAAAACCTTCTATTTCTCTTTCACGCTCTACAATTAAACGTACTGCAACCGATTGCACTCTACCTGCAGATAACCCTGGCTTTACCTTTCTCCATAAAACAGGAGATAACTCATACCCTACAATTCTATCTAATACACGTCGTGCTTGCTGTGCATCAACTAAATTATAATTAATTGTACGTGGATTTTCTATTGCTTTTAATATTGCATTTTTAGTAATAGAGTTAAAAACAATCCGTTTTGTGTTCTCTTCTTTTAACTTTAATTGTTCCGCTAAGTGCCATGCTATCGCCTCTCCTTCACGGTCTTCATCGGATGCTAACCAAACAGTTTCTGCTTTTTTTGCTAAATCTTTAAGTTTCTTCACCACTGCTTTTTTATCAGTAGAAACTATATATTTTGGTTTAAAATCTCCTTCTACATTTACACCTAACTCTTTAGAAGGTAAGTCTGCAATGTGCCCAAAACTTGATTCAACCTGAAAATCCTTTCCTAAAAACTTCTCTATCGTTTTCGCTTTAGCAGGTGACTCAACTATTACTAAATTTTTTGCCATACGTCTTATGTCTCTTATCTCATTTTACACCTTATTAATATAGGCATAATTCAGTTTGCAAAAGTATATAGTTTTTTTTTAATGAGTCCTTTTTAATAAAATTTTACTTTTTCTTGAAAAAACTATCCATGTCAATTTGTCACAAATTACACATTTTGGTTGTATCTTTGCTCACTATATTTAGTACGATTTTAGGATTTATGGAACACGTAGAGAAAGTAATTGACGAACAAAAGCAAGGGAAAGCCCTTGCTACAGAACACAAAGAAGGAAACAGCAAAAAGCTTTTTATTGAAAGTTATGGTTGTCAAATGAATATGAACGATAGCGAAATTGTGGCGTCAATTTTAGCTGAACAAGGTTTTAACACTACACAAAACCTAGAAGACGCAGATTTGGTATTGGTTAACACTTGCTCTATTCGGGAAAAAGCAGAAACCACTGTTCGTAACAGACTTCAAAAATACAACGCTGTTAAAAAAACAAACCCTACTATGAAAGTTGGTGTTTTGGGCTGTATGGCCGAACGCTTAAAGGAAAAATTTTTAGAAGAGGAAAAAATTGTTGATTTAGTTGTAGGTCCTGATGCCTATCGCGATTTACCTAATTTAATAGAAGAAGTAGATGCAGGTCGTGATGCTGTAAATGTAATTTTATCGAAAGAAGAAACCTATGCCGATGTTTCTCCTGTACGCTTAAACTCTAACGGAGTTTCTGCATTTGTATCAATTACCCGCGGTTGTGACAATATGTGTACATTTTGTGTGGTTCCTTTTACTCGTGGTCGTGAACGTAGTCGTGACCCAAAGAGTATTATTGAAGAAATTCGCAGTATGCAAGAAAAAAATTTTAAAGAAATTACCCTATTAGGTCAGAATGTAGATTCTTACTTATGGTATGGTGGTGGATTGAAAAAAGATTTTAAGAAAGCTTCTGAACTAGCGCAAGCTTCTGCAATAGGTTTTGCCCAACTACTTGATATGTGTGCTACAGAATTTCCTAAAATTCGTTTTCGTTTTTCTACATCAAACCCACAAGACATGACTTTAGATGTAATTCATGTAATGGCTAAACATCAAAATATTTGTAAATACATCCATTTACCTGTTCAAAGCGGAAGTAACAATATGTTAAAAGCTATGAATCGCCAACATACTCGCGAAGAGTATATGGAATTGGTTGATAATATTTATAAAATTATTCCCGAAATGGCCTTAAGCCAAGATATGATTGCTGGTTTTTGTGGAGAAACAGAACAAGATCATCAAGACACCTTAGATTTAATGCGTTATGTAAAGTACGATTTCGGATTTATGTTCGCATATTCTGAAAGACCAGGAACTTTAGCTGCTAAAAAAATGGAAGACGATATTCCTTTAGCAACCAAAAAAAGACGTTTACAGGAAATCATCGACTTACAACAAGAACATAGTTTATATCGAACTCAACAGCATTTGGGTAAAATTGAAGAAGTTTTAATTGAAGGAACCTCTAAAAAGAACCCTAATGAATGGAAAGGTAGAAATACGCAAAACACGGTGGTTGTTTTCCCTAAAGAGCACTATAAATTAGGTGATTTTGTAAATGTAAAAGTAGAAGATTGTACCTCTGCAACGTTAAGAGGAGTTGCAGTTGACTATTCAGAAAATAATTAATTTTAGGAAAAGTTTAGCTGTTTAAAAGATTGATAACCTTTAATTTTTTAAACCAAAAAGCTTTAAAACTTTATAAATGGAAAATTTACAAGCTATAAAACAACGCTTTGGTATTATCGGTAACGATGTACAGCTTAATCGCGCAATTGAAAAAGCGATTCGAGTAGCTCCTACCGACATTTCGGTATTAGTTACTGGTGAAAGTGGTGTTGGAAAAGAAAATATCCCGAAGATAATTCATCAATTATCCCACAGAAAACATGCAAAATATATTGCTGTAAACTGTGGTGCCATTCCAGAAGGAACTATAGATAGTGAGTTATTCGGGCATGAAAAAGGAGCTTTTACAGGAGCTACACAAACAAGGAAAGGATATTTTGAAGTTACTGATGGCGGTACCATCTTTTTAGATGAAGTTGGAGAATTACCATTAACAACCCAAGTACGTTTGCTACGTGTATTAGAAAATGGAGAATTTATAAAAGTAGGTTCTTCTCAAGTACAAAAAACAGATGTTCGTATTGTAGCTGCTACCAATGTAAATATGCACGAAGCCATTTCTAAAGAAAAATTTCGTGAAGACTTATACTATCGTTTAAGCACCATAGAAATTCCACTACCTCCTTTAAGAGAACGTGGAGAAGATATACATTTGTTATTCAGGAAATTTGCTGCAGATTTTGCACAAAAATATCGAATGCCAACTATAAGGTTGGATGAAAATGCGGTAAAAATTTTATTAAACTATCGTTTCCCTGGAAATATTCGTCAATTAAAAAACATTGCTGAACAAGTATCAATAGTTGAAGAAGACAGGTTAATAACACCTGAAAAAATAGTTCAATATTTACCAGAAAATCGTAGTAATTTACCTGCTGTTGTTGGAGGTAAAACTGTAAATCAATCAGATTTCACTAACGAACGAGATATAATGTATAAGATCTTGTTTGATATGCGTAACGATATTAACGACCTAAAAAAACTAACATTAGACTTAATGAAAAGCGATGATTCGGAACAGGTTCAAGAAGACAACCACCGTTTAATTGAGCGCATATATCAAGATCAAAACTTGTCGGAAGCCTCAAACATTGAAGTCGTACAAATACCTAAATCATCTTCTCACCTAAGTGAGTATGATTATGCGGAAACCATTGAAGAAGATGAAAGTTTATCATTACAAGAAAAAGAAATTGAAATGATAAAAAAGTCTCTTGAAAAAAATAATGGAAAGCGTAAATTAGCCGCTAAAGAGCTAGGGATTTCTGAAAGAACCTTATATAGAAAAATAAAACAATACGACTTATAGCATAAGTAGTATACTATTATAGAACATGAATTGTTTACATTTGATTTTATGAAAAAGCTATTTTACATTCTTGCTTTTAGTACCACAACTATTATTATGTTAGGTTGTGGAGTATACTCTTTCACAGGAGGTAATACTGGTAATGCCAAAACAATTCAGGTTGATTTCTTCCCAAATCAAGCACCTTTAGTTGAGCCAATACTAAGTCAAAAATTCACACAAGATTTACAAGATTTATTTACACGTCAAACCAACTTAACCTTGGTTAATTCTGGGGGCGATTTACATTTTTCTGGGGAAATTGTTGATTACCGTATTACACCTATGAGTGCCACAGCACAACAAACGGCTGCTCAAAATCGATTAACTATCACTGTAAGCGTGAACTTTGTGAATGCTTTAGAAGAGAAAGACAACTTTGAAAAACGATTTTCTTTTTACTATGATTATGGAGCCAATCAACAATTAACAGGAGGTATATTAGAAACTGCTCTGGAAGAGATTCTAGAACGTATCACACAAGATATTTTTAACGCTTCCGTAGCAAAATGGTAATTTTTTGAAGAAAGATAGCTACATACAATTATTAGAAAAACCTGAATTGATATCGCAAGAACATCTTTCAGATATTACTGCTATTATTCAAGAATACCCTTATTTTCAATCTGCTAGAGCGCTTCGTTTAAAAATTTTAAAGAATCAAGAAAGTTATAAATACAATAACGAGTTAAAAATTACTGCTTCTCACACTAGTGACAGAACCGTTTTATTTGACTTTATTACTTCTGAAACTTTTAAAGAAGTACCTAAAAAAGAAGAAAAAACTAGCTTAAAAGAGAAAATTCTTCCTAAAATAAAAACAACAAAAATTTCAATTATTGAAGAAAACTTAGCTATAGGAAAACCGCTTTCGTTCACAGAAAACGAAACTTTTTCATTTAACCAATGGCTACAATTATCTTCTAAAAAAACTATTGCAAGAACCTCTAATAATAAAACGCCAAAAGAACTAGTAAAAGAAACTCCAGTTAAATCTAAACATGAGGCTATTATTGATCGTTTTATTGAAACTACCCCAAAAATATCACGCCCTGACAAAACAAATATTTCAGATATAAAAATATCCGAAAATCAACAAAATAACCAATTAGCTACTGAAACCCTGGCTAAAGTATATTTAGAACAAAAAAAATATGATAGTGCTATTCAAGCATATAAAATATTAAGTTTGAAATATCCAGAAAAAAGTGGTTTCTTTGCAGACCAAATTAAAAGAATACAAATTTTACAAAACAATAAATAAATGACAACGTATACTTTACTTTTAGTTTTAATATTGATTGTTGCAATAGCATTAATCTTAATTGTAATGGTTCAAAATCCTAAAGGAGGAGGATTATCTTCATCATTTGGAGGCGGCGGAGCTCAAAATATTGGAGGTGTACAAAATACGAATAGCTTTTTAGACAGAACTACTTGGACATTGGCTATTACTATGTTTGCTTTAATTTTAATAGCAAACTTTGCCATTCCAAGAGGTAACGCAATTGACGCTCCTCAATTAGATGAAACTTTAAACAAAATTGAAACTACAACAACTCCTGCTACACCAGCAGCGACAGATACTGCTAAAGACAGCGCTCAGTAGTTTTTAAAAAATAAAATATAAAATGTCAACGTGTCATTTACGTTGGCATTTTTTTTATTTGTTAATCTAATGTATTAGAAAAATTGTCAGCAAAAATCTAATGGCATAATTTCTGACAAAACTTAACCAGTAAAAATTAATTTAATCAAAATATATAAAATGGGATTAAACATTAAACCTTTAGCAGACAGAGTTCTTGTTGAACCAGCTGCAGCAGAAACTACTACAGCATCAGGAATTATCATCCCTGACAACGCAAAGGAAAAACCACAAAAAGGTACTGTCGTTGCCGTAGGAAACGGAACAAAAGATGAGCCTTTAACTGTAAAAGTTGGTGATACTGTTTTATACGGAAAGTACGCTGGTACTGAACTTAAATTAGAAGGAAAAGATTTTTTAATTATGAGAGAAAGTGACATTTTCGCTATTATCTAAAAAACTCTTTGCTATTAGCTTTTTTGCTATTAGCCAACTAAACAAAATTAAAAACAAGTCGAAAGCTATAAGCTAAGACTAAAAACTTAAACAAAATGGCAAAAGATATAAAATTTGATGTAGACGCTCGCGACGGATTAAAGCGCGGTGTAGATGCATTAGCAAATGCAGTAAAAGTAACTTTAGGACCTAAAGGACGTAACGTTATTATTTCTAAATCATTCGGAGCTCCTCACGTAACCAAAGATGGTGTTACTGTAGCAAAAGAAGTAGAATTAGAAGACGAGTTAGAAAACATGGGAGCTCAAATGGTAAAAGAGGTTGCTTCAAAAACCAACGATTTGGCTGGTGATGGAACAACAACTGCAACTGTACTAGCACAAGCAATTGTTAAAGAAGGATTAAAAAATGTTGCTGCCGGTGCTAATCCAATGGATTTAAAACGAGGTATCGATAAAGCAGTTGCTGCTATTACTGAAAATTTAGCAAAACAATCTCAAGAAGTAGGAAACTCTTCTGAAAAAATACAACAAGTTGCTTCTATCTCTGCTAATAATGACCAAGTAATTGGTGATTTAATTGCTACTGCTTTTGGTAAAGTTGGTAAAGAAGGTGTTATTACTGTTGAAGAAGCTAAAGGAATGGACACTTATGTAGATGTGGTTGAAGGAATGCAGTTCGATCGTGGATATTTATCTCCATACTTTGTAACGGATGCTGATAAGATGATTGCTGATTTAGACAATCCTTATATCTTATTATTTGATAAAAAGATTTCTAACTTACAAGAAATTCTTCCAATTTTAGAGCCAGTAGCACAATCTGGAAAACCTCTATTAATTATTGCTGAAGACGTTGACGGACAGGCATTAGCTACTTTAGTAGTAAACAAATTACGTGGTGGATTAAAAATCGCTGCTGTAAAAGCTCCAGGATTTGGTGACCGTAGAAAAGCAATGTTAGAAGACATCGCTATTTTAACTGGTGGTACTGTAATTTCTGAAGAAAGAGGTTTCTCTTTAGAAAATGCAACTTTAGATTTATTAGGTACTGCTGAAACAGTAACTATTGATAAGGACAATACTACAATTGTTAATGGTTCTGGTGACGAAGCACAAATCAAAGCTCGTGTAAACCAAATCAAAGCACAAATTGAAACTACTACTTCTGATTACGATCGTGAAAAATTACAAGAACGTTTAGCTAAATTAGCTGGAGGGGTTGCTGTATTGTATGTTGGTGCTGCTTCTGAAGTAGAAATGAAAGAAAAGAAAGATCGTGTTGATGATGCTTTACATGCTACAAGAGCTGCAGTAGAAGAAGGAATTGTTGCTGGTGGAGGTGTAGCCTTAGTACGTGCTAAAAAAGTATTAGAAACAATTACTACAGAAAACCTAGACGAAACTACAGGTATTCAAATTGTAGATAGAGCTATTGAGTCTCCTTTACGTACTATTGTTGAAAATGCAGGTGGTGAAGGTTCAGTTGTTATTAATAAAGTATTAGAAGGGAAAAAAGATTTTGGTTACGATGCTAAGTCTGAACAATATGTAGATATGCTTGAAGCTGGTATTATTGACCCTAAAAAAGTAACACGTGTAGCTTTAGAAAACGCTGCTTCTGTTGCTGGTATGATTTTGACCACGGAATGTGCTTTAGTAGATATTAAAGAAGATAACCCAGGTACTGGAATGCCTCCAATGGGTGGTGGAATGCCAGGAATGATGTAGTCGAGAAGTTCGACGCCTAAATATTTAAAACCTCGAGAAGTTTCTCGAGGTTTTTTTTGGAGCGATTTTTGATGTTAATTTATTAAATATTAAAATTTTATACTATGAAAACAAAAAATTGTTTATTACTAATTGTTGTTGCCTTAATCTCTTTAAACTTATCTGCTCAAAAAACTAGCGAAAAAAAAATTTTTGACGTTGTAATTGAAAAAAGTGCTATAAAATCTAATCAACTTGTTTTAGATTTCCTAAGAACTAATTCAAGATTGAAAAGTTACCAATTAAACAAACTGATTGATATTCAGAAAAATACAAATACGAATAATTACGAAAGTTCAAACACTAGAAAACTAAAAGAATTTGGTAAACCAAGTCCTACAATTACTACAATCTACTTTGATAATGAAATAATATTGGGAGAAGGAATTAACAGACTTTATCTTTTAGATCAAGTTAGAATGAAAGAAATAGCTAAAATTACGAGGTCAAATGTTTCTTATAATAAAGAAATACACATATATAAGTTGTAATCTAAAAGCTACGTTTATTTTATAATATAAAAAAACTCGAGATTTTCTCGAGTTTTTTGCTAATAAATTGTAGGATTAGGGTAAAAAGACGCTAATGAAAACCAATATCCTGTTACAGATTTTGCTGCTAACATTTTTCTACCTAAGGCAGGTCCTTCAATAACTTCTCCAAAAATAGACCATTTATTTCCTGTATTATCTTCAAAAAAAGACTCTCCATCATCATACGTATATGAAAAATCTAAGTCTAACAGATCTCCTGGTATTACATAGCTTTTAATTATATTCTCATTCCCTATTAACAACAGATTATTACCTGCAAAAAAATCTCTAATTACATTACCATTTTCAAAAAATTTAAACCTATAAGCTTTTAATTGTTTACCAGAAATTACTCCATGAACTCTTTGTTTTTCAGGCAAACGATCATCTAAAGGTTTTACTGGGAAAAGCAAAAAATCATCTCTATCTAAATACCCTCCATATGGATAAACCTGATAGTTTCTATCAAAACCTTGTTTGTCAAGTAGAATCGTTGTGTTAGGATAACTATTTTTCCATGTTTTCCAGTTAGTTTCAACCACTTCTATAAGATTTGGTTTACTCTCTATTTCTTTACCATTCACACATTTTAACTCCATTTGAGACCAATGACTATCAGTCTGTCTATCGTATAAAATTAAATTTGAATTATATAATAACCCTGATACTCCAAATGTAGCAGCCTTATTATCACTTATAAACTCCCACGCAAAGGCTGTACCTGTTAATGGACAATAATTTACTGTTACGTTTCTACCTCCTATATTATCATTAATTACCTCGTGCCAATCTAAAATTTTATGCGGATACGCTCTTACCTCATTTCCTAATTTAATTCCAACCACTAAATCGGCATCATTCATATATTCATTTACTCTATCATCATTTCCTAAAATAAACTTCGGATTGTCTATTGATGGTATTCCGTCTTTCCCTGAACCGTCAAAAATCTCATCTTTAGGGATTAGCCATTTAGTAAACGAAGATGTTGTTTCTTCTGTATCTTCTACATCATTTTCTTCATTTCCTCTTGAACAAGAATTAAGTACTATTAACAAAAACAAAAAATATGTAAGCTTTAATTTCATAAAAGTTAGTTTATTAAGTTATGATTCTTTTTTTTATTTAAAACTTGAAATACAATACCTGTATTAAACCTATAGGTAGGTGTTAACTGCGTTCCTTTTACATTGCTATAAAAAGGGATTTCACTTTTTAAATAAAAACTAATAGTAGGTTTTATAAAAAATAAAATTGAGGGGTTAAAAAACAGCCATTCTCCTCCTGTATTTGCTATAGAATTAGAGTTTATTCTATCTATTCCAGCTTTCCTGTACTTAAAAGTTATACTTGGTGATATTAACTGTTTCCATAACAAATAAGAATCTGACACTCCCAAATACAATTGAAGCTCATTTCCAAATTCATACTTATTGTTCCCTAGGTACGAATTATTTACACCTGTATTTCTATAGGTTCCTCTCAAGGAAAAGTTCATTGATTTTCTAAAATTAAAAGACCTACTATATCTAGATGTAAAGACTAAATCAAAAGCATTACTTCCTGGTTGCAAATCAGCATTTAATAAGATTCCTTGATTATTTCTTTTTGCTGTAGACCCTAATGGTATTTTTTTTCCTAAACCTAAAGTTAAGCTAGACACTTCATTATTTAAAACCATATATCTCAATAATAAAATACCATCACCAATTCCAAAGGTTTCATCTACATTAATATCTCCAAAAGAGCTTGTTATTTCTCTACTTTGGTTTACCCAAGTAAGTAATGCTTCTATTAAAAATTTCTGAGAGAAATTATAACTAAGGTTTAATAAAACTGAATTCGTTGTTCTTAATCGTGAATTATCTTTTAGCTTCTTACTACCTTCATTTAAAGTATTTAAATTATTATAATCGTAAGACAACCCTATTTGTAAAATTCCTTTATCCAAAAAGGGCATTCCTATATTATTAGACAAGGGTACACCACCTGAACAACAAGTTTGTGCAAATAGACTACTGTATAAAAATATAGATATATATAAAAGTAAAAACCTAATCGACATAGATATAATAATATAACTATTTGGTCGACTGCAAATTAATTACTTACAAAACATTATATTTTTCTCTCTACAACGTACTCTATCATTTGTAATAAAGAGTCTTTATAATTTGAATCAGGATAGTTATCAAGAATGGCTAATGCTTTATTTTTATAATCGTGCATTTTAGCCGTAGTATATTCTAATCCTCCATTTTGTTTTACAAAAGCAATAACTTCTTTTACTCTTTTTTTGTTTTTGTTATGCTTTTTTACTGAATTAATTAACCATGCTTTTTCTTTAGGAGAACAATTATTCAAGGTATAAATTAACGGAAGTGTCATTTTTTGTTCTTTGATATCAATTCCTGTTGGTTTTCCTATTTTATCTTCAGTATAATCAAACAAATCGTCCTTAATTTGAAAAGCAATTCCTATATACTCTCCAAACTTACGCATTTGTTGTACCGTTTTATTATTTGCACCAACCGATGCTGCTCCTATGCCACAGCATGCTGCAATTAGTGTAGCTGTTTTTTGACGAATTATTTCAAAATATACATCTTCGGTAATATCAAGTTTTCTAGCCTTTTCAATCTGTAACAATTCACCCTCACTCATTTCTCGAACAGCGATGGAAATTAATTTCAGTAAATCAAAGTCTTCATTATCTATAGAAAGAAGTAACCCTTTAGAAAGCAAATAATCACCTACTAAAACAGCAATTTTATTTTTCCAAAGTGCATTGATTGAGAAAAAACCTCTACGTCGATTACTATCATCAACAACATCATCATGTACTAAAGTTGCTGTGTGGATTAATTCTACTACCGATGCTCCTCGATACGTACGCTCATCAAAACCTCCATTAGAAACCATTTTTGCTACCAAAAAAACAAACATTGGTCGCATTTGTTTTCCTTTTCTACGAACGATGTAATAAGTAATTCTATTTAATAATGGAACTTTAGACAACATCGAGTCTTTGAACTTAGTTTCAAAGAGTTCCATTTCTTTAGCAATCGGAAGTTTTATTTGCTCTACTGGCTTCATTCGGGTATCAAAAGTAAGGAATTAATCTTTAACTTTTATTCGCTAATTGTCCACAAGCAGCATCTATATCTTTTCCGCGAGAACGACGTACATTTACAACAATATCATTCATCTCAAGGTTAGAAATGTAATTATTTAAAGCTCTATCTGATGCTTGCTGGAACTCACCGTCATCTATGAGGTTATATTCTATTAAATTAACTTTACATGGAACATACTTGCAAAATTGCACAAGTGCATCAATATCTTCTTTTCGATCGTTAATTCCATTCCAAACAACATATTCATATGTTATTTTTCGCTTAGTTTTTTCATACCAATATTCTAAAGACTCTTTTAAATCTTTTAACGGAAAAGTAGCATTAAATGGCATTATAGATGTTCGAACCTCATCAATGGCCGAATGTAGTGATACGGCTAAATTAAATCGAACCTCATCATCTGCCATTTTTTTTATAATTTTAGGCACCCCTGAAGTTGATACTGTAATTCTACGAGCTGCCATTCCTAAACCTTCTTCTGAAGTTATTTTATCAATAGCTTTAATTACATTATTATAATTCATTAAAGGCTCTCCCATTCCCATAAAAACAATATTTGAAAGTTTATGGTTATGATATAATTTACTTTGTTTATCAATCGCTACAACTTGATCATAAATTTCATCGGCATTTAAATTGCGCATGCGCTTTAAACGAGCTGTTGCACAAAATTTACAATCTAAACTACACCCTACTTGGCTTGAAACACAAGCAGTTGTACGTTTATCGGTAGGGATTAAAACTGACTCTACAATTAACCCATCGTGAAGTTTAATCGCATTTTTTATGGTACCATCGTTACTACGCTGCATTGTATCAACTTCAATATGATTAATTACGAAGTTTTCATCTAACATTTTTCGTGTAGCCTTAGATAAATTCGTCATATCATCAAAAGAATGAGCAGCTTTATGCCATAACCATTCGTATACTTGATTACCACGAAAAGTTTTATCTCCATTTTCAACAAAAAAATTACGAAGCTGTTCTTTAGTTAATGCGCGTATGTCTTTCTTCTTTAGTGTCATCAGGTACAAAAATACACAAAACCTCACAAGTTTACTTGTGAGGTTTTGTTTTTGGTTTAAAAACTATTTTATAAAATTAACATCGCATCTCCGTACGAGTAAAATTTATATTTTTCTTTAATTGCTTTTTGGTATGCTTCCATCATAAAATCATGACCTGCAAATGCAGAAACCATCATTAATAATGTTGATTTTGGCGTATGAAAGTTTGTCACCATGCAGTTAGCAATGCTAAAGTCATATGGAGGAAAAATAAACTTATTTGTCCATCCTTCGAAAGCATTTAACTGGTGACTTGAAGATACTGATGATTCTACCGTTCTCATTACTGTAGTTCCCACAGCACACACTCTTTTCTTTTTTGCTATAGCATTGTTCACCATATCTGCACTGGCTTCTGGTATAACGATTTGCTCAGAATCCATCTTGTGTTTTGATAAATCTTCAACCTCAACTGGGTTAAAAGTACCCAAACCAACATGCAATGTTGTTTCTGCAAAATCCACTCCTTTAATTTCTAAACGTTTCATTAAGTGTTTAGAAAAATGTAATCCTGCAGTTGGGGCTGCTACTGCACCTTCGTGTTTTGCGAAAATAGTTTGGTAACGATCTTCATCTTCTGGTTCTACCTCTCTTTTAATATATTTTGGCAACGGTGTTTCACCTAATTCTATGAGTTTTTTTCTAAACTCTTCGTAAGGACCATCAAATAAAAAGCGTAATGTTCTTCCTCGTGAAGTTGTATTATCGATAACCTCAGCTACTAAGCTTTCATCTTCTCCAAAGAATAATTTATTTCCTATTCTTATTTTTCTTGCTGGATCAACTAATACATCCCACAAACGATTTTCAGCATTTAATTCTCGTAATAAGAATACTTCAATACGCGCTCCTGTTTTTTCCTTATTTCCAAACATACGGGCAGGAAAAACTTTCGTATTGTTTAACATCATTACATCTCCTTCATCAAAATAATCGATTAAATCTTTAAATAATTTATGCTCAATTTTTTGTGTGTCACGGTGCAATACCATTAATCGTGCTTCATCTCTGTGCTCTGAAGGATACTCTGCCAATAATTCACTTGGTAATTCAAAACTAAAATTTGATAATTTCATTTGTAAAATTTTCTTAACAATGGCAAATATACAATTTCAACATAGGCGTTGTCAAGTGATTGCCGTATTATTTTATTGTAACATTCTGAATTCCTACACAAAGCATATCTTTCCAAAAATTTCGATAAGATTTGGTTACTACATCAGCTTTTAAAATTTCAATAGGGACTTTTAAAGCTAAGGGAGCAAATGCCATTGCCATTCGATGATCATTATAAGTGGTTATTTGTATGTTATTTTTAATTTTTGAAGATGACTTTAAATGTAAGGTTTCATTAGAAATTGAAATCTCAGCTCCCAACTTTGTTAACTCTTTATGTAGTGCTTCTAAACGGTCAGTTTCTTTAATTTTTAGCGTATGTAAACCTGATAAATCGCAAGCAATTCCCAACCCAAAACATGTAACGGCAATAGTTTGTGCAATATCTGGAGCATTTTTTAAGTTTTGACTAAGTACAGCTGAATTATGTTCTCTTTCTTTTATTAAAAGAATTGAGTTTTCTACAAAAGTTGTAGCTACACCAAAGTGTTTATATATTTCTGACAGACAATTATCTCCTTGTAAACTATCTTTTTTATAGGCTGAAAGTTTTACTGAAGCACCAACCTTACTCAGTGCAATAATTGAATAAAAATAGGAAGCGGAACTCCAATCTGACTCTACAACAATCATTTGTTTTTTTACATTAGATTTTGGTTTAATCTTAATTGTTTGTCCTTTAAACTTTGCCTCAATTTTTAGTTGATGTAATAATTGTAAGGTCATATTAATGTAGGGAACTGATGTGATTTTACCCACCAACTCAATCTCTAACCCCTTTTCTAAACTTGGAGCAATTAACATTAGTGCCGAAATATATTGACTACTTACATTTCCGTTAATTGAAACTTTATCTTTTGTTAGTTTCTTTCCTGATATTTTGAGTGGTGGATATCCTTCTTTTTCAACATACTCAATGTTTGCTCCTAAATCACGTAAGGCATCAACCAAAATCTGAATTGGCCTATTATGCATACGTTCAGAGCCTTTTAGTGTTTTTGTAACTCCTTCTTGTGTTGCAAAATATGCTGTTAAAAATCGCATAGCCGTTCCTGCATGTCCTATGTCAGCAATAGTCATGTCTGAAAATAAAGCTTCCTGTAGATGATGCGTATCGTCAGAGTCTGATAAATTTTCGATTTGTAAATCTGGGTATAATTGTTGTAAAATCAACAGCCTATTCGACTCACTTTTTGAACCCGAAATAGTTATATGATTTTCCGAATTAAAATGTTCGGTTTTTAATTTTAAATCCATAAAAAACTATTTCATTTTTTTATTTGTAACCCATATTCCATAAACAAAGCTTAAAATAATTTTCATTCCCCAAAAGCGAACCCACTTTCCATCTGAAAAATTAACTTGGTTGACAGCTTCGAAATTTCCTGCAAAAATTTCTTTCCAACTATTCATAAACAATGTTATTAAAGTTACTAAAACAAAGAATGGAATAGCTATTTTTAATATATTTTTCCAAAATAAAGGTTGTTGTATTTTTTTTATAAGACTCATTATTGTAACTTTTTATTATTGTGATGACGATCGTGATCTCGTTTCGTTTTAATGTCTAGTTTTTTATCAAAAGCTTCTTGTAAATTTACTCCTGTTTGGTTAGCTAAACACAATACCACGAACATTACATCTGCTAATTCTTCGCCTAAATCTTTATTTTTATCGCTTTCTTTTTCACTCTGTTCTCCATAACGACGCGCAATAATTCGAGCTACTTCTCCAACCTCCTCAGTTAGTTGTGCCATATTTGTTAATTCATTAAAGTAACGTACTCCGTGGCTTTTAATCCAATCATCTACTTGTTTTTGTGCGTCTTGTATATTCATGTCTTTTACTTTCTAATTAAATACCCAAAGATAAAAACTTCTGTTTCTTAATTGATTCGCCAAGGCGGATTTTTTCTATGCTCTCCTGCTTTAAAAAGAATTAATTTATTACCATCAGGATCTAACAAATGAGTTTCTCTCCATAACCATGTTTCATTTTTGAGCAACTGGATGAATTGAATTCCTTTCTCTTGTAATTTCTCTACTAATTCATTTAAATTATCACCTTCAAAATACAACACAACTCCTTCCTCTTTGGGTAACTCTTCTTCTTAATGAATTGAAAAGGTTGCTTCTCCGTCTGGTGTTTCAAAACGAGCATATCTAGGGCTTGCATCTACAATAAGATGCAAGCCTAGTTTTTTATAAAACATTATTGATTTTTCAACTTCAATCGATTACTACTTTTTCTTTTTTTACAATTCTCATTAACATTAACAAAAATACTAGCCCTATCATTGATAACAGAATCATAAAATTCCAGGTATTATCAAAACCAATATTGTCTATTAATTGCATTCCTGAATTGTGCCCAAAAATATGAGACATTGAAAATGCAATACTATAATATGCCATATACTCTCCTTGGTTCCCTTTTTTAGCACGCTCCATAACAAATGCATTCGAAAAAGGAAAAGCTATCATTTCTCCAACAGTCATAAATAACATTCCAACTAGTAAAATTCCTATCCAGCCTGTTAAATTAATTACTACGAAACTTAGACCTGTGAGCAATAATCCGGAGAACATTAAAAACTCTTTTGAGTATTTACTTTTTTCTAACCATGAAATAAGAGGCATTTCTAACAAAAAGATAAAGAACCCGTTCATTCCCATTAACAACCCTATTTCTAATTCAGTTAAGTGATGAACGTCTTTATAATACAAAGGCATCGTTGAGAAATATTGTAGAAAAATAAACCCAAAGATGAACATGCCTACAAAAAACACCCAAAAGGCCTTATCTGAAAACACCGATTTTGGGTTTTCTGCTTTGGTTTCATCTACTGCTTTTGCTTTTTTAGGATGTAATACATTTATCAATAACAAAGTTGCTAAAACACAGGTAACACCATCTACCCAAAATAAACCTTTGTAACTTAAGGTGGTAATAATTAGCCCTCCTACTGCAGGGCCTGCTGAAAAACCTAAATTAATTGCTAAACGAATTAAAGTAACCGAACGGGTTTTATTTTCTGGTTTACTATAAGTACTTAATGCCACAAACATTGCAGGTCTAAACGTATCAGCTACTAACATTACTAAAAAAATACCTATACAAAAACCCCAGAAAGTATTTACAAATTGTAGGGCTATAAAAAGGATTCCTGTTAAAAACAAACTAGCTTTCATCACTTTATAAAAACCTATTTTATCGGTTAACTTTCCTCCTAACCAAGAACCTAATACAGACCCTAAACCAAAACAAGTCATAATCCAACCTACATCGTTTAAGGTAAAACTTAAACTTTTAGTTAAATACAAAGACAAGAACGGTATTACCATTGTACCTGCTCTATTTATTAATGTTATTAAAGAAAGCCACCAAACCTCGTTTGAGAGCCCTTTAAAGGTGTTTAGATAGTTAAAGTAGAGTTTTTTCATGTGGCTTAAGTTTAGTTGTTTGTAATAGATATAAAAATAAAAAGTCCGACTTCGCAGTCGGACTTTTTGTAATCATAATATTTTATTTAAACATAGTTATAATACATACATTGCCCGATCTATACTGTATCTCACAGTCGATTTACATTGCTTATATATATTAAAAATTGTCATTATTATTTTTAGATTAAGGCGTAAAACTAGTAAAAAAATAAATATATCAACAAAAAAAGTTTTAAATAATTTCGTAAAGTGTAGGTTTACTAGGGGTTGCATCGTTTTCAAATGGTGCTACCATAAGGTTTAAAAGATAAGTTCCATCCTTTATTGTGTTGGGTACATAAATAAACTCAGTAATTGTAGCATTCATTCTAATTACTCCTTGTGTATCCCAAAAAGCATTATGAGCTAATAATCTTCCATTATCTTTTTCTTTATCTACCGATGGTAAGTCTATCAATAAGTGTTCAATGCCTTTTTCTCTAAGGTAGATTGCTGCCTCTTCCAACAAGTAAGGTGGATTTGTATTTGAATATCTAGCTGATTTTTTTTCAGATAAATTTGGTAAGGTTCTAATTACTACTGCTTCTCTTTTTTTGTTTCCTAAAGCATACTGAAGTTGTTTTTTTGAAATCACAAAGTCTTTATTATCTATCTGTTCTGGCGCAATCGTTACTACTTCTGTTAAAAATAAAAATTTTTTTAAATTTTTATTTATTGAATAAACTTCCTCAGTAATATGCCCCACACACTCGGTATGTGTTATATGAGAATGTGGATTGAACTGTATATTATTAAAATTAACATCAGCTCCTTCTCGTACACTTCCTGTCCAATCACCCTCAGACACTGGATATATTTTAGGATCGTCAAGATACCAAGCATTCACATTTTCTTTAGAAACATCAATGGCTATTGAAATATCTTGTGGCTTAGATAAATCAATTTTATATTTTCTTGAATTGTATTCAATAGTTGCTATCATACTCAAATATACTTAAATAATAAATAGTTCTGAAGCCAATCCATCAGCTAAGAACTTTCCTTTTGATGTAGTTTTTAAAACACCTCCGTCATTATAGGAGGGTTCAGTTTGATTTTCTTCGTTTGCAATGACTAATAGACCTTGATTAATAAATTTCTCAGCATTTTTGAGAAGATTTTTTCTAAATTCTTCCCCGAAATCTTTTGCAATTTTTTCTAACGACACTCCCCAAACGGTTCTTAATCCTGTCATTAAATATTCATTAAACTGATCTTTTATAGTGAGTTTTTCTTGTTCTAAAGGGAGTTTCCCCTCTTTAATTGCTTTGATATATTTTGCATTGTTAGCTACATTCCAACTACGATGTGTTTTATTAAATGAATGTGCTGATGGCCCAATTCCTATATACTTTTTTCCTAACCAGTAACTGGTATTGTGTTTTGAAAAATAGTTCGGTTTTCCAAAGTTGGAAATTTCGTAATGTATAAATCCATTTTTAGCTGTTTCTGCTACTAAAATATCAAAATGTTCTTTGGCTACAGCTTCGTCAACATCTGGGTATTTTCCTTGCTTGATAAACGAATCTAACGCTGTTTTAGGTTCTACCGTTAACGCATATGATGAAATATGATTGATACCGAAATCAAAAGCTATTTGCAGATTTTCTCTCCAACGTTCATTACTCATATTCGGAACTCCGTAAATCAAATCAATAGTAATATTATCAAAACTGCCAGTGGCAGCTGACAGACATTTTTTTGCTTCTTGTGCATTATGTGCGCGGTTCATTAACTGTAAATCTTCTTCAAAAAAAGATTGAATTCCGATGCTTAATCGGTTAATTGGAGTGTTAGATAATTCAATTATTTTTTCTTCTGATAAATCATCTGGATTGGCCTCTAAAGTAATTTCTGGATTTGCTATTACAACATAGTTTTTATAAATAGTATCTATCAACAATTGTAATTCTTCAATCGACAATAAACTCGGTGTTCCTCCCCCAAAATAAATAGTTTCTATTTCTTCATTTTGCAGTTCTTGCTTTCTTAATTCTAGCTCTTTCACTAAGCACGTAACTAACTCTTCTTTCTTTTTTAAAGAGGTAGAAAAGTGAAAGTCGCAATAGTAACATGCTTGCTTACAAAATGGGATATGTAGATAAATTCCTGCCAAATCAGTTATCAGTTATCAGTTATCAGTTATCAGTTATCAATATTACTTATTAATTCTTGTCTTCTTTAAAATTGAAAATAGAATTTTAACTATTTCATCAGTTTTTTAAACAATTGTTTACTGTTCATTGAACATTGAAAAAAATCAGTTTTTGATTTTTTTCGGATTTTGCTTTACAAACGCTGCCCAACCTGTGTAGTTCTTACCTCCTACTTTAGTTCCTGAATTATAAAAATGACATACTGCAGCTGCTAAACCATCAGTAGCATCTAGGTTTTTTGGTAATTCCTTTAAGTTTAATAGCGATTTTAGCATTAACGCTACTTGTTCTTTACTTGAAGTTCCTTTTCCTGTAATTGCCATTTTTATTTTTTTAGGTGCATACTCCGTTACAGGAATTTGACGTGACAATCCTGCTGCCATAGCTACTCCTTGTGCACGCCCTAGTTTTAACATGGATTGTACATTTTTACCAAAAAAAGGAGCTTCCAACGCAATTTCATCTGGATTATAGGTATCAATCAACTCAATAGTGCGTTCAAAAATGATTTTCAACTTTAGGTAATGGTCATCATATTTTTTTAAGAGCAATTCATTCATTTGGATAAACTCCATCTTCTTCCCTATTACCTTTATAATTCCAAACCCCATAATACTTGTACCTGGGTCAATACCTAATATAATTTTTTCTGTCTTCAAACTCTCGCTTATTTAACTTCTAATGAAGTAAATTTAAATGTATTTCCGTCAAACAATCCTTTGTCAGATAGTTTTAAGGACGGAATTACTAACAATGCCATAAAAGATAATGTCATATACGGAGCTCGTAACTTGCTACCTAGTTGTTTTGCCATGGCATCCAATTCTGCATAAGCTTTTCCTATTTCAACCGCTGGTTTATCTGACATGATTCCTGCAACGGGAAGCGGAACTACTTTTTCTTCAGAAGTGGTTACTGCACAAACTCCCCCCTTATTTTCAATCAGTAAGTTCACTGCCTTACAAATCAATTCATCCGACACACCGACAGCAATAATGTTATGAGAATCATGACCAACTGAACTTGCTATCGCCCCTTCTTTTAATCCGAAGTTTTTAATAAAAGCTATCGAAGGTTCCGCATTTTGATAACGATTTACTACGGTCATTTTTAACACATCATTCTCTACATCAGAAACTAAATTTCCGTCTTTTATTAACGAACCTGCTTCTATTTCATTCGTCACTAATTCTCCATCTAACGCTTCAATAACTCGAATCTTTTCAGATGCTGAATGAAACTCAAAATCAACAACGTTTTTTTTATCAGTATCAAAATTATTCAGCACTTCAAAATCTACATGCTCTACAAATGATTTTCCATTTTCAGCCACTAATTCACCATTAATGTATGTTTGGAGTACTTTAAACTTTTGCAAGTCTTTTACTATAATAAAATCGGCATCATCTCCTTCGTTCAATGTTCCTACATCAAGATTATAATGTTTTACTGGATTGATACAAGCTGCTTGTAATACTTTAAACACATCCATTCCTTTTGCTACTGCACGCTCACATAACTGATTGATATGCCCTAATAACAAATCATCTGGATGTTTGTCATCCGAACAGAACATCATATTCTCATAATATTCAGGGAGTAGATTTATCAATGCATCAAAGTTTTTTGCGGCACTTCCTTCTCTAATGATTACTTTCATTCCTTTTTGCAACTTTTCTAAGCCTTCTTCATACGTAAAACATTCGTGGTCGGTACAAATCCCTTCTGCTATATATTTATCTAAGTCTTCTCCTCTCAGCCCAGGCGCATGCCCATCTACTGGTTTGTTGTAGCGTTTTGCCCAAGCGATTTTTTTCAACACCTCTTCATCTTGATAAATAACTCCCGGGTAATTCATCATTTCTGCTAAATACTTGATATCAGGATTCTGCATCATCTTTTTGATATCTTCTGAATCAATTACTGCTCCTGCACTTTCAAAAGAAGTCGCTGGCACACAAGACGGTGCTCCGAAATTGAATTTTAACAGAACCTTCTTTCCGTTTTCAATCATAAAATCTACACCCTTTACACCTAATACGTTGGCAATTTCATGCGGATCAGATACGGTTGCTACAGTACCGTGTGTTACGGCTATTTTAGCAAATTCTGAAGGAACTAACATCGAGCTTTCAATATGAATATGAGCGTCTATAAATCCAGGTAAAATATAGTTTTCTTCGGCATGGTCTACTTCATTTATTTTCGTAATCTTTCCTGCTTCAACCTCAACTTCTCCTTTGAAAATTCTTTTGTTTTGTATATCGACTATATTTCCTTGTACTCTCATAATTCTTGATTTTACTATGCTAAAGTACGTAGTATTTATGCATAAAAAAAGCATCCTGTTCTGGATGCTTTTTAAAGTTTTTATTTCTCTGCTACTGGAGGTCCACCAGCTAAAATTTCATCATTCGCATAGTCTTTAAACTTTTTAAAGTTGTTTCTAAACGAATCTGCTAATTTATGTGCAGTTTTGTAATATTCTTCATCATTATCCCAAGCTTTACGTTGACTTAACAACTCGTCTGGAACTCCCGGACATGTTCTTGGTTGCGCTAAACCAAATACAGAGTGAATTCTGAAATCCTCAGGAGTACTTCCTAACTCACCATTTAACGCTGCATTAATCATTGCGCGCGTGTATTTTAACTTCATACGATTACCAACTCCATAAGGTCCTGCAAACCATCCTGTATTTACTAACCAAACATTTACATCTGTTTCTTTCATCTTTTTACTTAACATCTCAGCATAACGAGTTGGGTGTAATGGCATAAATGGTGCTCCAAAACACGCTGAAAAACTTGGTTGCGGCTCAGTTACACCTGCTTCAGTACCTGCTACTTTTGCAGTATACCCAGAAATAAAGTGGTAAGCAGCTTGCCCTGGTGTTAATTTAGATATTGGAGGCAATACTCCAAAAGCATCTGCTGTTAAAAAGAAGATGTTTTTAGGATTTTTACCAATTGATGGAGTTTGAATATTTTCAATGTGATAAATAGGGTAACTTACACGTGTATTTTGCGTAATTGATGTATCAGTAAAATCTACATTTCCTTTATCATCCATCACAATATTTTCAAGGATTGCTCCTCTTTTAATTGCTCCGTAAATTTCTGGCTCTTTTTCTTGAGACAGGTCAATTACTTTTGCATAACACCCTCCTTCAAAATTGAAGATCGTGTTTTCAGCAGTCCAACCATGCTCATCATCACCAATTAAACTACGGATTGGATCGGTAGATAAGGTAGTTTTACCTGTTCCTGATAATCCGAAGAAAATAGCAGTATCACCATCTTTACCAACGTTAGCAGAACAGTGCATTGGTAATGTGTTTTTAAATACTGGCAAAATAAAGTTCAACGCAGAGAAAATACCTTTTTTAATTTCTCCTGTGTATCCTGTACCACCAATTAATGCTACTTTCCTTGTAAAGTTTAAGATAGCAAAGTTGTGTTGGCGTGTTCCGTCTACTTCTGGATCTGCCATAAAACCTGGAGCGTTTACTACTGTCCATTCAGGAGAAAAGTTTTTTAACTCCTCAGCTGTTGGACGTAAAAACATATTGTATGCAAACATGTTACTCCAAGGATATTCGTTTACAACACGAATATTTAGTTTGTAATTTTCATCTGCACATGCATAACTATCACGTACAAACACCTCTTTGTTTGATAAATAGTTAGTTACTTTATCGTATAGCTTGTCAAATTTTTCTGAATCGAAAGGAATGTTAATATCTCCCCACCAAACTTGGTCTTTAGTTATATCGTCTTTAACGATAAAACGATCCATTGGAGAACGACCTGTGAACTCACCTGTTTTAACAGCTAATGCTCCAAAACTGGTTTCTACTCCTTGTCCTTTTTCAATAGTGATGTCGTGTAACTCGTTTGAAGTTAATTGATAACGAACCGTAGCGTCTTTTATGCCTAAGTTATCTAACGATATCGTTTTCGTATCAAGATTTGTCATCTTAAAAGATTTTAGTTGTGTTTAATTTTGGACAAAAATAGTTCTTTTTGATTAAAAAGATGAATCATACAAAGATTTTATCAATTAACTCTTAATAACTTTTTTTAAAAAGCCATACGTTAACAGACTCCAACCCACGATTAATAGTATTCCTCCTAAAGGTGTTATAAACCAAATTGCTTTTGCTGGAACATTCGCTAGGTAAATTAGATAAATTGATCCTGAAAACAATAAAACTCCAGCTATTAAAAAATAGCTAATCCTGTTCTTTTCTTTGTTAGTAAACTTAGTAAACATGTTTACAAAAAGTAATAATAGCACATGAAAAAACTGATAACGTACAGCGGTTTCAAAACTCTCTAAAGCTTCTGGTGTTAATCTTGTTTTTAAAGCGTGAGCTCCGAAGGCTCCTAAAATAACAGCAATTACTCCTAACCCCCCTGCTATTGTTAAATTTTTATACATTATATTAGTTTTTGTTTAAATTTAAACTTTTTTAGCGATATTGTCGCCTCAAAATTTATTGATAACAAAAATACATTATAATGAGAAATATATTGATAATTGGTGCTGGTAGATCAAGCTCTTCACTTATAAAATATTTATTAGATAAATCTTCACAAGAAAAACTACATATAACTATTGGTGATGTTTCATTAGAAAGCGCTCAATCTAAAGTTAACAATCATTCAAATGCTACAGCAATACAGTTAGATGTTTTTAACGCTTCGGAACGCTCACAAGCAATTCAAAAAGCAGATATCGTTATTTCAATGTTACCTGCTCGTTTTCATATTGAAGTAGCTAAAGATTGTATTGCTTACGGAAAGCACATGGTTACCGCCTCATATATTTCTGATGAAATGAAAGCTTTAGATGAAGAAGCTAAAGCAAAAGGATTAGTGTTTATGAACGAAATTGGCCTAGATCCTGGAATTGACCATATGAGCGCTATGCAGGTTATTGACCGTATAAAAGAACAGGGAGGTAAAATGCTATTATTCGAATCTTTTTGTGGCGGATTGGTAGCTCCTGAAAGTGACACTAACCTATGGAATTATAAATTTACTTGGAATCCAAGAAATGTAGTGTTAGCTGGTCAGGGTGGTGCTTCTATGTTTATACAAGAAGGAACTTATAAATATATTCCATACCAAAAGTTATTTAGAAGAACTGAGTTTTTAACCATTAATGGAAGTGGAAAATTTGAAGCGTATGCAAACCGTGATTCTTTAAAGTATAGAAGTATTTATGGTTTAGAAGATATTAAGACCATGTATCGTGGAACCATTCGTAAAGTTGGTTTTTCTCGTGCTTGGAATGTTTTTGTGCAATTAGGAATGACTGATGATTCGTATACTATTGAAGATTCTGAAAACATGAGCTATCGTGATTTTACTAATCTTTTCTTAGCATATTCTCCTTCTGATTCTGTAGAATTGAAATTCCGCTCATACTTAAAAATAGATCAAGACGACTTAATGTGGGATAAATTTTTAGAGTTAGACATCTTCAATCCAAATAAAAAAGTAGGGTTGAAAAATGCAACTCCTGCACAAATCTTACAAAAAATATTGATGGATTCTTGGACTCTCGAAGCAAAAGACAAAGACATGATTGTAATGCATCATATATTTGGGTATCAATATAAAGAAGAAAAACATCAAATAGAAAGTAGTATGGTGATTAAAGGGGATGACCAAACTTACACTGCAATGGCAAAAACTGTAGGGTTACCTGTAGCCATGGCTACTGTACGTATTTTAAATGGTGACATTACCACTTCTGGAGTACAATTACCTATTCATAAAGAAGTATATGAACCTATTTTAAAAGAACTGGAAGACTACGGAATTAAGTTTGTAGAAAAAGAAGTGCCTTATTTAGGATACAACCCTGAGAGTGTGAAAGGATAGATTGAATTTATTTCAATAAATTTGAATTTGAACTAATAAATCACAGCAAAAATTTGTTTCAATTATGAAAAAAACCTACTGATTTTACCATCTCACTTGATGGGATGGTGACTAAGAATGTAAAAACACTTTATACATTTAATTTTAACAAAGAGAAAGGAGTTTTTATTTTTAAATCTAGTAAGGAAAGCTTACTAAAAATGGAAGTTGAAAACAAGCTAGGTAGCTTAATTGCTATGGAAAAACTGTTTATCTAAAAATAGATAACAATGTAATATTTACCTCACCAAATATGTAGCAGTTTACCAATTTTAAATATAGGCATCAGTACACTTATTGATGCCCTTTCTTTTCAAAATATTTTTTATCATTCAAAAGAATAAACTATATTTAAGGTTCTATAAGTTCTACTAATCTTATGAAAGGATAAATATTTGTTACCTCCTATCATAATTCAATTACTTTTAAAACACAAATAACTAAAACTATATGATGAGTAAAATACCCCTATACAAAGTATTTTTTTTCTTTCTAATTTTTCAACTTAGTAATACTAATGCTCAAGATAAATTTAAAATCCCTTATGGAAATAATGAAGCTGTAGGTAAATACGTAAAAATTAATACCGCTAAAATTTATTATGAAGAATATGGAAAGGGAGAACCATTATTATTAATTCATAGCTGCGGTGCAGACATTAAAGCTATGGAATATCAAATTGATTATTTTAAAAATAAGTACAGAGTAATTGCTGCTGATAGTAGAGGGCAAGGAAAGTCTGAGTTAAAAACAACATCTTTAACCTATGACAAAATGGCTAAGGATATGGAAAAACTTGTAACACATTTAAAACTTGACTCTATAAATATTCTTGGATGGAGTGATGGCGGGATTATTGCTTTAAAAATGGGTATAAACAATAACGTAAATATTAAAAAAATAGTTACCATGGGGGTTAATTTAAGACCTGATACTACTGCTATTAACACTTGGGCTTATGATAAAGTTAGGAAAATGAATGCAAAGACATTGAATATGATTATAAATGGAGACACCTCTAAAAACTGGAAAAAAGAGCTGTTATTGGATAATCTTTTAATGAACCAACCAAATATTAGTCATGCTGAATTAAAAAAGGTTACCGCTCCTGTATTAGTAATGATTGGAGATAGAGATATTGTTAAAAATGAACACGCTGTAGAAGTTTTTAATGCTTTACCAAAAGCACAATTATGTATAATGCCTGGTGGAGACCATGGAGCTCCTCGTAATAATTCGTTAATTTTTAATGAAATAGCTAATAAATTTTTATCTAAAGAGTTCGACTATTTGGAGTAAATAACCTGCACCAAACTACATTTTCAAATAAAAATCTTTCGTCAAATTTATATAGGCATCAGTATACTGGTGCCTTTTTATTTCTATAACTAATTCTTCTTCTTGGATTGGAGTTTCTACAAAAGATAATTCTAATAAACTTCTTTTAATCTCTGTATCAGGAGTTCCTTTTACACGACAAACTCTGTTAACTTGTAAGTTATAGTTTTTAGCTAAATCTATAAAACCTTCTTCTTCTTTAAAAGGAATAATGGTTGAAAACTTTCCGTTATCAGATAAAATTTTGCTTACACCTTTTAATAATTCTTCAAAAGATAATGAACTCGTAAATCGTGCCTTGTTACGTGCTTTATCTTCCGTTTCATAATTATCTGTATAAAACGGAGGGTTTGATACGATTACATCATATTGCTCCTCTTCTTCAGCCATTTCTTCTGCAAACTCTAAAAAAGAAGCGTTATAACAAAAAAGTCTATCTCCCCAATCTGATTGCTCAAAATTTTCTACGGTTTGTTCATAAGCATTTTCATCTATCTCTACAGCATCAATAGTCATAGCATCGCTTCGTTGCGCTAGCATTAACGAAATAACACCTGTACCCGAGCCTACATCTAAAATAGTATCTGGAAATTCTCCTAAATTACACCACGCCCCTAGCAATACTCCATCAGTACCTATTTTCATGGCTGTTTTATCTTGATGTACTGTGAATTCTTTAAACTGAAATGGTTTCATCTATAAAATTCTTCTTAAGATGCTTTCTGCATTGAAAAACAAATACAATACAATTATTAACAATACTATTAGAAATAATCCACGTTTTGAATTACCTTTTTTTTGCTTACCAAAGCGTCTTTTAAACTCCATTTGTTTTTATATTTAAGCCTATTTAAAACCTACTAATTTTTCTTGAAAAAGCACACAAAATAACAATAAACCTCAATAGTCATACTATGGCTTCGTTGCTCGTAACATTTCTCTCTTTCCTGGTGGACCTGGCAAACGTTCTACTTCAAAGCCAACTGCTTGCATTGCTCGTCGAACACTTCCTTTAGCTGAGTAGGTTACTAAAACCCCTTCTGATTTTAACGCTGAAAACATAATTCTAAAAATATCTTCTGTCCACAAATCAGGTTGAACTCTTGCCCCAAAAGCATCAAAATAAATCAAGTCAAAACAATTTTTATCAGTAATTTCAGTAAAAAATTGTTTGCGTTTTGTTAATGAGAAATAGGGAGTAATAGTATGCTTTTCTTCCCAAGAAACTTCGTGAATTTTATCAAATAGTTCTTGCTTATTATTTACTTCAAGTTCATCTACATAATTCAATTTCTCAACTTCTTCTTTTGCTACAGGATAAGCTTCTACACCAACATAATCAATCTTTTTATCTGCTTCTAACAGCGTGATAAAACAATTTAGTCCTGTACCAAAACCTATTTCTAAAATAGATACACTTTTTGGGGCTACATACTTTAATCCATTTCTAATAAAAACATGATACGCTTCACGAATAGCCCCATGCTTAGAGTGGTATTGTTCATTCCATTCTGGTAAATGAATAGTTGTAGAACCATCGGATGTTATAATAATTTCTCGTTTTATAACTCAACTATTTAATTTAATCAATAATTTTTTAATTCTCGGTATTGGCCCTATACAAGTGGTTTTATGACAAGCAATACAACTATTAACTGCTTGGTTAAAGTTTTGTTTTAAAGAATCTTTTGAACCCGAATATACTTGCTTCATATTTTTAATATATAATTTTGAAAAAGCTTCAAAACTTGCATTTCTATTTGCCGGATTAGTTAAAACAGCAGAATAAATATTGAGGTAGGTTTCTAGGAAACCTCCTAAAAGTTCTCCTTGTAAAATTTTATTCTTAATTGTCATATTACCTTCATATATGGTATTCATTAAAGCTGCCATTTCTGAAGATTGGTACATAATGAACTCTTCATTTGGTTTCTTCTTTTCTTCTTTACATGAAAAAAAGACCAAAGACATTAATAAAATAACAATGAAATTTTTCATTATTTTTTCATCAATACTCCATCTGCCTCAAAAGCATAGGTATGTTTTGGTTCTGTAATTTTTGCTATTTCATCCTCTGATTTACCTGCATCTTTTGCATAATGTTGTAATTCGTCTACAGAAATTTCAGTTACATATGCTTTACCATTCACTATCACTTCTTTATTGTCTGCATGTAGAGGCATAAAAAAACCATAATCTTTAAAGCGCACCATAGATTCTTGCTCTTCACCTAAATCTAACTTCATCCAGCACCCTTTTTTCTTACATACTTCATTTATTTTTGAAGTAAATTTTATATTGATGGTATCTCCTGCTTTTAAGTTTTTAAATTTAGTATGCATTTCATTTGCAGAAATTGCATCTACTTCAGTTATTTTTTCCCCAAAAGATGCATACTCTATTTTTTGTTCTTCTTTAACTGATGTTTCCTTCTTTTCTTCTTTACATGAAGTCAACATTATACTTAAAACCAACATAAAAACCAGTAGTCTTTTCATTTTCAAAAGTTTAGATTGTAACCTACAACAAATATACTTATAATTATTGAGGCATATAATGAAACAATTACATTATACCTATAGATTTTGTATCTTCGTGGCACTTCTAAAACAACAACATAATGAATATTGATATTGATATTGAACTTATACAAAAGTCAAAAATAGATACGGTAGATTTTAACAATTTAACTTTTGGTCGCACTTTTACAGACCATATGTTAGTTTGTAATTTTGCTAATGAGAAATGGGGAACTCCTAAAATTATGCCTTACGGTCCTTTATCTTTTGAGCCTTCTGCTAGAGTTTTTCATTACGGACAAGCTGTTTTTGAAGGAATGAAGGCATATAAAGATGATAATAATGATGTTTTTTTATTTCGCCCAGACGAAAATTTTCACAGAATTAATAAGTCTGGAGCTCGTTTAGCAATGCCTTCAGTACCTGAAAACGTGTTTTTTGAAGGCTTGAAAAAACTTCTTGAAATAGATAATGCTTGGATTAAGAAAGGAATAGGTAATTCACTGTATATCCGTCCGTTTATTGTTGCCTCTGAAGCCGCAATCGCTGCTTCTCCTGCTGAAGAGTATAAGTTTATAATTATTTGTTCACCTGCACAATCATATTATGCTGGTGAAGTACGTGTTATTTTTGCCGAAAAATACAGTCGTTCTGCTGATGGTGGCGTAGGTTTTGCAAAAGCTGCTGGTAATTATGCAGCCCAGTTTTATCCTACTAGCTTAGCACATAAAGAGGGCTACCAACAAATCGTTTGGACAGATGCAAACACTCATGAATACCTTGAAGAAGCTGGTACAATGAATATCTTTTTTAGAATAGGTAACAAACTTGTAACAGCTCCAAATAATGATCGTATTTTAGATGGTGTTACTCGTAAATCTATTATTCAACTTGCTAAAGATTATAACATAGAGCTAGAAATTAAAAGGGTATCTGTTGCTGAAGTTAAAGAAGCTGCAAAACAAGGTGAATTAAAAGAAATTTTTGGTTCTGGTACTGCCGCCGTAATAAACCCTATAAAAGGCTTCAAACATCAAAATGACACTTTTGAGTTACCTGAAATAAATGATTCTTACGCTTCTTTTTTCAAGGAGAAACTACTTAACATTCAATATAACAAACTGGAAGACAAGCATAATTGGAGAGTTAAAATTTAATTGTTCCATAAAAAAAAACTATATTAGTAAACAGAATTAAGTTTTTTAACAAAAAATTCTAAAAGAAATGAGAAATATCCTACCAACTTTATTATCAATAGGATTAGGGTTTGCTATTTCGTTTTTTGGATTGGATAGCTATTACAATTCAACATTATTTGGCGAAAATAAAATTACAACCCAAAGTAGTAAGGGAATTACTCCTAAAAAAGACACAAAGACTCCAACTAAAAAAGAAGAACCTTCTAAAGAAAATACAAGTGAAGAGGAGTCTCCTAATAACGCATCAACAAGTTTAAACTCTGTTGATGCAGGAGACATCCAAAAAGACTTTGACAATTGGAATGCTTACACTAAAAAAAACATCGATTTAATGTCCACTTTTGTTCCTTTAGATGATAAGGGAGCCTTCTTGGAAAAAGGAATTTTTTTAACCTTACTTCGCACAGGGGCTTATATTCCTATCAGGTCTGAAAAGGATGGAAAAATACAATATCAATTAACAAGCATTAACGACTCTGCTGATGAAAAAATTAAAAGATCAATTGTCAGTAAAGCTGCTATAGCACACCAATATTTTAAAATGGAAGGTAAAATACTTCCTAGCTATAATTTTGTTGATTTAAAAGGGAAGGCTTATAATAAAGCGGACACAAAAGGAAAATTATTAGTACTTAAATGCTGGTTTATTACTTGTAAGGTTTGCGTTGAAGAGTTTCCTGAATTAAATGAGTTGGTAAACAAATATAAAGATGACAAAATAGAGTTTATTAGCTTAGCTTTTGATAAAAAAGACGAATTGGTTGAGTTTCTAAAGACGAAAGAGTTTAAATACCCCACTATTCCTGAACAAAAGGATTACATGGCTAAAAAATTAAGAGTGAAACAATACCCTACACATCTAATTGTAGACGCTAACGGTGTTATTATGAAGATGGTTAGTAATGTTAAAACATTAACCTCAGAATTAGAAAGAATTATGGATAAATAAATTTACATACTTTATGAGGTAGTGCCATATTTAAACCTTTGAAGCTAGCTTCAAAGGTTTTTTGTTATGTACAAAATTAGATGTTTTATAATTAAGACTCAAATATGGTCATCTTCTATCTGAATGATGGGTTGTTTTTACTTTGGTTATCCTGCTTTTAAATGTCATTTTTAATACTTTTACTATATTTTCAGCACTCATATCTTGTATAGCTTAAACTCCCCTTTTTCTACCTGATAAACAATAGCTAACTTAAAGCTTAAGTTATAATCTCGTTGAGTCCGTATTTTTATTTGATTTTCCGAGTCATTCATAAATAAGTCGATTTTTTGTCAACTTATTTCAGGACAGAACAAAATTATAAAAAAAAGACCGCTAACAGATTAGCAGTCTTTTAAGGTTTTAATTGTTTATTATTTTTTCTTGATGATTGATACTTTCTTGGTGGATAGCCTTAAACATTTTAAGCACAAACTCTTCACTTAAACCACGTTCATCGCCTTCTAAAATCATTTTACCTAGAATTTCATTCCAACGTTTAGTTTGTAAAATAGCTACGTTTTTCTCTTTTTTCAACTCACCAATAGAATCTGCAATTTTCATACGCTTACCTAACATTTCTATTAGCTGATGGTCAACTACATCAATTTGTGTACGTAGCGTATTTAATGCATTTCGATATTCTACCTCAGTATCGGTAGCTTTTCTAACTCTTAAATCAATCATCATTTGAACCAAAGATTTTGGAGTAATTTGTTGTGCGGCATCACTCCAAGCATTATCAGGATCGTAATGTGTTTCAACCATTAAACCATCAAAGTTTAAATCTAACGCGGTTTGACAAATATCAAAAATAATATCACGACGACCAGCTATGTGAGATGGGTCACAAATTAGTGGTAAATCAGGAAAACGATTTTGTAATTCGATAGGAATTTGCCATTCAGGATTGTTACGGTATCTTGTTTTTTCATATGTAGAAAATCCCCTATGAATAACGCCTAAATTTTTAATATTTTTAGCATATAAACGCTCTATAGCACCTAACCATAGTGGTAAATCAGGGTTTACAGGGTTTTTTACTAAAACAATTTTATCAGTTCCTTCTAAAGCGTCCGCAATTTCTTGAATAATAAATGGGCTTACAGTAGTACGAGCACCAATCCATAAAATATCTACATCATGATCTAAAGCTAACTTTACATGGTCTTTATTAGCTACTTCTGTAGCAATTAGCATCCCTGTTTCTTGTTTTGCTTTTTGCAACCATTTTAACCCTAAAGCTCCTACACCTTCAAAATTACCAGGTCTAGTACGAGGTTTCCATATACCTGCCCTTAATACAGTGGCGTCGGTGTCTTTTAATTCATGTGCAATTTGTAGTACTTGTTCTTCCGTTTCTGCGCTGCATGGGCCAGCAATAACTAAAGGATGTTCTAATCCAAAAGCATTTAACCAGTTTTTTAGTTCTTTCTTATTTTCCATTTGTGTGTCTTATTATTGTGGTTTTACCTCTTTAATTCCGTTTAAAATTTGTTTTATATAGTTGGTATTTTCCATTTCGGTATAAATTTCTGGAAAATCATTACATTCTAATAATGTCTTGAATTGCTGTAAGTTATGAATATATTCACTTAAAGATTCTATAACATTTTCTTTGTTTTGTTCAAAAATAGGCGTCCACATAGCAGGTGAACTTTTAGCTAAACGTACTGTAGAGGCAAATCCACTACCTGCCATATCAAAAATATCACGTTCATTCTTTTCTTTTTCTAAGACTGTTTTTCCTAACATAAAAGAGCTAATATGTGATAGATGTGATACGTAAGCTATGTGTTTGTCATGAGATTTTGGATCCATATATCGAATACGCATTCCTAGTTTTGAGAATATATCTAATGCTTTTTCTTGTAATTTAAATGCTGTTTTTTCAACTTCACAAATAATATTAGTCTTACCTCTAAATAAATTTGTCAATGCAGCAGTTGGTCCAGAAAACTCAGTTCCAGCGATAGGGTGTGTTGCTAGGAAATTTCTTCTTTTAGGATGTTCTTTAATAGCATCACAAATTAACTCTTTAGTCGAGCCTACATCAAAAACCAAACAATTATCAGAAATACCATCTAATGTTTTGATAATTAAATTTTTAGAGATGTCTACAGGAATGGCAATAATTACAATATCTGCGTTTTTTAATTCTGAAAAAGTAGCTTTTTGATGGATGATTCCTCTTTCTAAAGCAAGGTTACCGTGTTCTTCGTTAGAGTCAATTCCGAAGATATTTACATCTTTAAACTCTTGCTGAATGTCTAGGGCAAAACTTCCGCCGATTAATCCTAAACCTATGATAAATACATTCATTATATTCTGTTGATTGCTTCGTTAATTTTTTCTTCTGATACACATAATGAAAAACGGATATAACCTTCACCTTGACTGCCAAAAATATTCCCAGGAGCAGCAAAAATGTGTTTGTTGTATAACAAATCATCAATTATTTCTTCAGATGTTTTTCTTTCAGGAAGTTTACACCAAACAAACATTCCAGATGCGTTTTTGTCGTAGGTGCACCCTAGTTTTTCTGCTAACTCAAACACCAGTTTTTGTCTTTTTTTATAGGTGTTGTTTAATTGTGTAAACCAATCCTTGTCTAACTCTAAAGCTTTGGTAGCTCCCTTTTGAATTCCGTAAAACATTCCCGAATCCATTTGAGTTTTTACTTTTAAAATTTGAGTTAAGAACTCAGGTTTTCCAAGTAACATTCCAACACGCCATCCTGCCATGTTGAATGATTTACTAACCGAATTTAATTCCAAGGCAATATCTTTTGCGCCTTCAGTTTGTAAAATACTTTGAGGATTCTCATTTAATATGAAACTATACGGATTGTCATTTACAATAACAATATTATGTTTCTTTCCAAAATCAATCAATTTTTTAAAAGTTTCTTTGGTAGCATCTGCACCAGTAGGCATATGTGGATAATTTACCCACATTAACTTTATTTTTGAAGTGTCTAACTTTTCTAAGGCTTCAAAATTAGGCTGCCAGTTATTAGTTTCATTCAAATCATAAAAAATTGGTTCGCCTCCTAATAAATTAGTAACAGAGCTGTAGGTTGGATATCCTGGATTAGGAATTAACACTTGGTCTCCCTCATTTAAAAAAGCCAACGAGATATGCATAATCCCTTCTTTACTACCCATTAAGGGCAATACTTCGTTGGCAGGATTTATAATAACATTATAGTTGTTCTGATAAAAGTTAGCAACTGCTTGTCTAAATTCTGGTAACCCTTGATAACTCTGATAACTGTGTGCTCCAGTATCTAATAAACTCTCTTGAATAGCTTTTAGTACCGATGCTGGTGGTTGTAGGTCGGGGCTACCAATACCAATATTTATAATTGGTTTTCCTTTTGCTATTAAATGACGTACTTCTTGTAATTTTTTAGAAAAGTAGTATTCTTGTACGGTTTGTAATCGGTTAGCAAACTGTATCATAATCTTCCGTTTTTATATTCTCCTAATATTTTAAAATCTTCAGCCATAATTTGAATTATAGCTTTTGCTTTTTCGTAATCTTTGTAGGCTTCAAAAGTTACATCTACGAAAAAAGCGTATTTCCAAGGTGTTTCAACTATGGGTAATGACTGTATTTTAGTAAGGTTTAGTTTACAGTCGCTCATTACATTTAACAAAGCAGCTAAACTTCCTCTCTTATGATCCAGTTCAAATCTTAACGAAGCTTTGTTTATTTCGTTTTTACCATTTTTAGGAAGTTTTGTTTGAAGAAATACAAAACGTGTTGCATTATTTTTAATAGTTTGAATTTCATCTTCAATAATAGATAGCCCAAAAATATTAGCAGCCATTTTTGGAGCAATAGCAGCAACTCCTTTTAGTTGCTGTTCGGTAATTCTTTTGGCAACTGCTGAGGTGTCAACATCTTCAATTAATTTAATGTGTTTGTGTTGTTTGAAAAATTCTTTACACTGTAACAAAGCCATTGGATGTGAGCAAACCTCAGTAATATCTTCAATTGTCTGATTTGGTAACGCCATTAAATGATGGTGTATAGGTAGGTAATACTCACCTGAAATATGTAGGCTATGCTTGTCAATCAATGCATAATTAGGTATGATAGAGCCAGCAATGGTATTTTCTAAAGCCATAACTGCTTGTTCACTTTTTGAATTTAAAAGATTATCAACTAATATGTCAAAAGATAAACACTCAACTAGATTAATTTTTTCTCCGTAGTAGTTGTTGGCAACAATATGATGGTTGCTTCCTTGTATTCCTTGAATGGCTATTTTTTTCATTTTACATCAAAAAAAAAGCCTCGATAAATTCGAGACTTTGATTGGTTTATATTATTTCCTGATAGGTTAACAACATGGTACAAAGTCTCTTCTCTTACTAAAAAAGTAAAAGTAAAAATAGAAACCTTGCCATACGTTTTGTAACATCATTGTATTTGTGTTCTTTGTACAGGACAAATCTTGGAAATAAATTTAACAAAACCAAGCTTTTTTTTAAAAAAATGTAAAAAAGAAAAAAGCTTCTCTAAAAAAGAGAAGCTTTTTGCGGTCTGGACGGGACTCGAACCCGCGACCCCATGCGTGACAGGCATGTATTCTAACCAGCTGAACTACCAGACCGTTGCTTGAAGCAATATAATGTGTGTTTTAGAGAAACTTTAGCGGTCTGGACGGGACTCGAACCCGCGACCCCATGCGTGACAGGCATGTATTCTAACCAGCTGAACTACCAGACCGTTGCTCTAAGCGGATGCAAATATATAACCTTTTTTTAAATAAAAAAGAGTTATTTTATAAAAAATCCTGTCGACTGATAAGATAAGAGGCAAGTACTTTATCATACCCCTCATTAATGTCAACAGGAATATAATCTATCCTGTATTGTAAGCATTTGTTTTTTAGGTTATTGAAAAAAACAGCACTCAACTCTTGATAATTTTGTTGTACGTTTTCGGCATATAAATTTATTTCTTCACCAGTTTCAACATCTATAAATTTTTTAGGAGAATTGTCGAAATCAAATAGAAACTCTGTTTTTTTATCATACGTATGGAACAAAACAACCTCATGTTTGTTAAATTTTAAATGTCGTAAGGCGTCAAAAAGCTCTTCTTCGTTTTTTGAAGTCTGAAACATATCAGTAAATAAAAAAATTAAAGATCTTCGATGGATTTTTTCTGCGATTTCATGCAAAAACTGATAAGTTTCTGTATTAGTTGTTGAATTAGCCTCTAATAATTGCTCTAATTGATGTAATAGCATTTTACGATGGCGTTCACTTCCTTTTTCTGGAGCATAATATTCATAAGAATCAGAATAAATACTTAATCCTACAGCATCTCTTTGTCGTTTTAAAATTTCCATTAAAGAAGCTGCTGCTACTACTGAAAAACCAATTTTATTTAAGTTATTTGTAGATTGATTTTTACTGATAGGATAATGCATTGAAGCAGAGTTATCTATAATTAAATGACATCGAAGATTCGTTTCTTCTTCATATTTCTTAGTATATAGCTTTTCTGTTTTAGCAAATAACTTCCAATCTATGTGGCGGGTACTTTCACCTTTATTATAGAGCTTGTGTTCAGAAAATTCAACCGAAAATCCATGAAAGGGACTTTTGTGCATTCCTGTAATAAAACCTTCTACTACTTGTTTAGCGAGTAGTTCAAGATTTTTAAGTTCAGAAGTTGTGTTTTTAAGATCAATCATATAACTCCGAAGATAAAAAAAAAGGTTTAGCAATTGCTAAAACCTTTTGTATAATATCAAATTAAAATGCTTTGTTAAATTATAAAGCAGCATCAATTTTATCTGTATATGCTTTTTTAGGAGCAGCACCTACTTGTTTATCAACAACTTCACCGTTCTTAAAAATTAATACGGTAGGAATATTTCTTACACCATATTTAGCAGCAAACTCTTGATTTGCATCTACATCTACTTTACCAACTACAGCTTTTCCATCATATTCATTACTAATTTCATCAACGATAGGAGATACCATTCTACAAGGCCCACACCAAGCTGCCCAAAAATCTACTAATACTGGTTTGTCAGATTTTAATACTACTTCTTCAAAAGAAGCATCTGTAATTTCTAATGCCATTTTATTTATGTTTTTATATATGTTATTGTCTTATTTTATACAATACAAATGTAAACAAATATTTTACCAATACAGTTTTACTAAAATTACTTTTTATTATCATAATATCAATACTTTCTATCCACTTACGTGTAAGTTTGTTTTTGTGTGTCTAAAATAATTGATAACTTTGCCTCACATTTTTGAGGAAAAATTTGACTGATTGCAACCTCATTGAACAATAGTTCAGAATAAAAATGCTAAAGCAGTAATTTTCTACTCCTTTTAGCAACTTAGCAATCCAAGTTTTTTCTTTTAGTTAAATTTTAAAAAGAAGTATTTATGTCATATTTTTTTACTTCAGAAAGTGTTTCTGAGGGACATCCGGATAAAGTTGCAGATCAAATTTCTGATGCTTTAATAGATAATTTTTTAGCTTTTGATTCTGAATCTAAAGTAGCGTGTGAAACTTTAGTAACTACAGGTCAAGTAGTATTAGCTGGAGAAGTGAAATCATCTACTTACTTAGATGTTCAAAAAATTGCTCGCGAGGTAATCAATAAAATTGGTTATACGAAGGGTGAATATATGTTTGATGGAAGTTCTTGTGGGGTTTTTTCAGCCATTCATGAACAATCAGATGATATTAATCGTGGAGTAGATAGAGCCTCAAAAGAAGAACAAGGAGCAGGAGATCAAGGGATGATGTTTGGGTATGCTACAAACGAAACGGAACACTATATGCCGTTAGCATTAGATTTATCGCATATAATTTTAAAAGAATTAGCAGCAATACGTAGAGAAAATAAGGAAATTACATATTTGCGTCCAGATGCTAAAAGTCAGGTAACTATTGAGTATTCTGATGATAATATACCACAGCGTATTGAAGCAATTGTAGTTTCTACACAACATGATGATTTTGCTGATGACGAAACTATGTTAGCTAAAATTAGAAAAGATATTGTAGAGATTTTAATCCCTAGGGTTAAAGCACAGTTGACTCCTGAGATTCAAGTATTATTTAATGATGATATTAAATATCATATTAATCCAACAGGGAAATTTGTAATTGGCGGTCCCCATGGAGATACAGGGTTAACTGGGCGTAAGATCATTGTAGATACATATGGAGGAAAAGGAGCACACGGAGGTGGAGCATTTTCAGGAAAAGACCCAAGTAAGGTTGATCGTTCTGCAGCATATGCAACGCGTCATATTGCCAAGAATTTAGTAGCAGCTGGTGTTGCTGATGAGGTATTGGTACAAGTATCGTATGCAATTGGAGTGGTAGAGCCAATGGGAATCTTTGTAGATACTTACGGAACATCAAAAGTTAATTTAAACAATGGAGAAATAGCTCAAAAAGTTTCTGAAATTTTTGATATGCGTCCGCATGCTATTGAAGATCGTTTAAAATTACGTAACCCAATATATAGTGAAACTGCAGCTTATGGGCATATGGGAAGAAAAAATGAAGTTGTTTCTAAAACATTTACTCAACCTAACGGAGAAAGTAAAACAGTAGAAGTAGAATTGTTTACTTGGGAAAAATTAGATTATGTTTCTAAAGTAAAGGAAAGCTTCGGTTTATAAGAAGAACTATAGCTAAGTGAGTCGTCCTAAAATAGGTTGACAGTTATTTAAAAAATTATATTGAACCAGAGAAGTTAACTTCTCTGTTTTTTTTGTTATGTACAAAGTTAGGTGTTTTCATGTTAAGACTTAAATGTGGTCTTTTGTTATTATATGTATTTATAGACTCTTTAATTAATTGTTTAAGTTCCTTTCCATTATTACATTTATAAATTAAGAATTCTTGTTTTAATATTCCATTAATACGCTCGGCTAATGCGTTTTGATAACAATCATATCCATCAGTCATTGATGGTTTTACATTATTTTTTAACAAAGCCTTTTGATAAATAGAAGAACAATATTGTAATCCTCTATCAGAATGATGTATTAATTCGTTGTTGTTGTTGTTCCGATTCTTAACTGCCATATTAAAAGCTTGCACTACATTTTCAGCTCCCATATCATCACTAAGCTTATAGCCCATTATTTTTCTACTATAAGCATCTGTAACTAATGACAAGTAATGTGTTTTGTCTCTACTTTTAATGTATGTTATATCACTTACATAAACATGTTCTGGTCCTTTTGGTATAATACTTT
>NZ_CAZEQR010000051.1:0-139524 GCF_964513795.1 Tenacibaculum sediminilitoris
TTGAGTCAAGTGAAAAAGTAGCTTCAGGAAACTCAACAAGCGCAGGTAATTTATCGTACAATGTAAGTGTACCGTCAAGTGCAAGATTAGGATTAACAAGAATGAGAGTATCGATGAAATGGAATGGATCTCAAACAGCATGTGAAGCTTTTTCTTACGGAGAAGTTGAAGATTATACGGTTAATATAACAGGAGCAAGTTCTTCTAGTTTCAATACTACATTTGCTAATGTTGAAACAAACCCGTTAAGAGATGAGAATGTTATTGATTTAATGGCATACCCTAATCCAGCATTAGATTTTATACAAGTTAAGTTTGCATCAAAAGCAGATAATATGACCTATAAAGTTGTAAACACTATTGGTAGAGTAATGAAGTCAGGTCGTTTAGACACTTCAAGTATAGATGTTTCAAAACTAAATACAGGTATATATATTTTAGAAGTTAATGATGGCCAAAAGCTATTAACAACTAAAGTATTTAAAAAATAATACCTTTTAAAAATAAGTCGTTTTAAAATAAGCTGACGGATTTTTAAAAAATATTAAACCAGTGAATTAAAGTTCACTGGTTTTTTGTTGCATACAAAATTAGGTGGTTTCATATTAAGACTCAAGTGTGGTCTTATGGTATGACACTATCCCAAAAAGGGTGTAAACTTTTTTAAAGTTTACACCCTTTTTTATCATCCCTACGTAAGCCTACAGCTATATAGATAGTTTTGTTTATAACTTTAGAATTCTCTCAAACTTTGAAATAATACCGTCCATCAAAGTAACAATATCATTAGTAACTCTGTTTGTGATACGTGATATGGTTGATGTAGAAACATTAAAAATATAAACTTCTCGAGCTTGTTCTTCTATATTAGAATTACTCATTCCTTTAGTATATAAGCTAATAATTCCTGTTTTAAATTTCATTAATTCGTTCAACCAAATCATTTTAATAACAATCATAACCAGTTGTGATATTGTGTTTCATATTGTGTTTATTCAATTCTGATTAATAGGTTTTAAAACAGTACTGTAACCCTCTATCAGAATATGTATAATTGTATTTTACTGTTATTTTAGAGCTTTTACTACGTTTTCACTATTCATGTTATTACTTAAATAGCGCTCCATGATTTTTTTACTATAGGCACCTGTTACTAATTCTTTTTAGTAAAGGCCAAAGAAGAAGTAGTAAAAACTTTATTATCAGGCAATAAAGTAAATATAACCACGTTTTTATTTAGTATTATGTTGTTATTCCAAATAGAACAATGTTACATATCAGTGGATAGATTATGTAGCTTTTGGAGGTATTAATAATACAGTGGTAAACGGGAGATTTTACTTCAAATTTGGTAAAGTAGTAAAAGAAGGACGTTTTAATTCTTCTAACTTAAATATTTCAGGTCTACATACAGGCATGTATATTTTAGAAGTTAACGACGTACAAAAATTACTTACAACTAAAGTATTTAAAAAATAAATCTTTTAAAATATAAAAGCAAAAACTGGGTTAGTTTACTCAGTTTTTTACTTGAGCTAGATTTAATAGAACCTTTAAATTATCGAAACCTTTTTTATAAAAAATTAGATTAAAAAGAGATAGCAAAATGATTAAGAAATATTTATTTACAAAAGAGCTATGAAATCAACAATAAATTATTTAATTAAATTAATTCAAAATGAACAAAAAGTTTAAAATCTTAATTAGAGACCTGCCTATCGCAGCAGTCTCAATTATTGGCTCAGACTACCTTAAGAAGCAGAGTGCTGCTGAGGAGTTAGCAGAACAACGGAAAGTACACACTACTTTTTTAAAAGAAACCCCTTTAAAAGAATCGTTAAAATGGAGTAAAAAAGAAAGAAAGCAAATAGAACTACCCCTTAATAGGTATTTTAATCAAAATGCTGCAACAAATAATACCATATATACTGGTGGAGTAAGTGGAAGTTTATGGAAAAACATTGAGATTGGTAATGCTAACTCTCAATGGACAAGAAAACAAAATGTACCAGGAAATCTATCAGTCACTTCTATTACAGTAGATAGATGGTATGCAGGTACAACAGTTAATAGTACTATAAATACTTCTAGTTTAAAAACAGGCATTTATTTATTAGAAGCTAATGATGGTAAAAAATCATTGATTACTAAATCAACTAAAAGCACAAGTAATTAATTACTTGTCAAAGATAATTTTAAAAATAACTAATTAAATTTTATTAAAAATGAATTCATTAAGCCCCCAAAATACAAGAATAATATACTTTATTGTTTGTTGTTTTGTATTCCTTACGAAAAGTTACTCACAAGAAGGATGTGGAACTGATTCAAAATCAATGTACATCGACCCAAAGTTTGAAAAAGAAATAGAGATTTACAATAAGATAAAAAAAACAGAAATGTTTAGTAAATTACAGGAGAAGAATGGAAATACATATGTTATTCCTGTAGTTTTTCATGTATACGGTTATGATAATAGGAAAGCTACTATAATTGACGATATTAAAAGGACACTATTAAATGTAAATTTGAATTTTCAAGGTTTGTCAAATTATTATAGTTCAGTTGATCCATACTTTAATCCAATTAAATCAAAAATGAATATTCGTTTTGTTTTAGCTCAAAAAGACCCTAATGGTGTAGCAACGGAAGGAGTTGTTTTTCATCCAGAAGTAAACCTTCAGTTAGGAAAAAATGAGCCAGAAGTTAACCAAATACTAAGTGAAAATAATTGGGATAATTATAAGTACATGAATGTTATTTTAACTAAGAACGTTTATGATAATTTTGGTGGGTATGCATATTATCCTTCAGAAAACTTAGCAAATAATAATTTAGAAAGAGCAACAATACGAGCAGGTTATTTGCAAACTGAGGGTAATAGAGATACTTTATTTACCCATGAATTTGGACATTGGTTATCTTTACCTCATACTTTTAATGGAAACTCGTGTACTGGTACAGGTGATGGTATAGATGATACCCCTCCACAATCAAAATCAAGTTACTCTGTAAGTAGTTGCAATGAAGGAGCAACAGATTGTGGTGGAAAAGTGAATATCCAGAATTTTATGGGGTATTCGTATGATTGTTATGCAATGTTTACAAAAGGTCAGGTAGATAGAATGTTATATGTTTTAAATAATTCACCTACCCGAAAATATATGTGGTCAGAAGAGAATTTGAATTCAGTTGGAGTTTTAGAAGATACACAAGCTCCTTCAGCACCTAGTAGTTTAACAGCTTCTAATGTTGCTCAAACAACATTAACCTTAAAATGGACCGCATCAACGAGTAATATTGGAGTAATTGGATATGATGTATATAAAGGAGCAACTAAAATAGGAAGCTCAACAACAACTTCATATAATGTAACAGGATTAACAGCAAGTACAGCGTATACTTTTACCGTAAAAGCAAAAGATGCAGTAGGAAATGTTTCTGTAGCAAGTAATCCTGTCAACGCAACTACTTTAGCGATACAACCTCCTTCAGCACCTAGTAGTTTAACAGCTTCTAATATTGCTCAAACAACATTAACCTTAAAATGGACCGCATCAACGAGTAATATTGGAGTAATTGGATATGATGTATATAAAGGAGCAACTAAAATAGGAAGCTCAACAACAACTTCATATAATGTAACAGGATTAACAGCAAGTACAGCGTATACTTTTACCGTAAAAGCAAAAGATGCAGCAGGAAATGTTTCCGTAGCAAGTAATCCTGTCAACGCAACTACTACTTCGGCAACAATTACTTACTGTAATTCTAAAGGAAATAATGTTACAGATGAATATATTTCAAGAGTTCAATTAGGAAGTATTAATAATCCTTCAGGAGGAGGAAATGGGTACTCTAATCATACAGGAATTTCAACAGACTTACAAAAAGGAAAATCAAATACAATTACCATTACACCTACTTGGACAGGAACAAAATATGACGAAGGTTATGGAGTTTGGATTGACTATAACCAAGATGGAGATTTTTCTGATGCAGGAGAAACTGTTTGGACCAAAGCAAAATCTAAAAATAGTCCTGTAGGTACATCATTTACAGTGCCAAATTCAGCTTTAGAAGGTGCTACAAGAATGAGAGTTGTTATGGAATATGACAAAACACCAACAGCTTGTAAAGAATCATTCTCTTATGGTGAAGTAGAAGATTATACAGTAGTAATAGTAGCTTCACAAGCAGATACACAAGCACCAACAAGGCCAAGTAGTTTAGCAGCATCTAATGTAACACAAACGACATTAACCTTAAACTGGTCAGCATCTACAGATAATGTAGGAGTAACAGGGTATGATGTATATAAAGGAGCCACTAAATTAACTACTGTAACAACAACTTCATATAATGTAAGAGGATTAGCAGCAAGTACAGCGTATACCTTTACCGTAAAAGCAAAAGATGCAGCAGGAAATGCTTCATCATCAAGTAATACAGTAAATGTAACCACCTTATCAAATTCAGTATCATATTGTGATTCAAAAGGGAATAATTCTTCTTATGAATGGATAGATTATGTAGCTTTTGGAGGTATGACCAATAATACAGGAGCAAATGGAGGTTATGGAGATTTTACTTCAAAAGTAGCAACAGTTGCCCGAGGAACAACAAATCAAATTATTGTAAGTGTAGGGTTCGGTACTTCTTCATATACTGAGTACTTCATGGTTTGGATTGATTATAATCGCAACGGAATTTTTGAAAGCAGTGAACAAACTTCTTTAGGTTCATCTAGTACAGCTGGAAACAGATCAGCAAATATTTCGGTTCCATCAAATGCATTGGTAGGTCAAACAAGAATGCGTGTATCTATGAATTATGATTCAGCATCAACTGCATGCCAAACATTTTCTTATGGTGAAGTAGAAGATTATACTGTTAATATTGTTAGTTCAACATCTTCAGCGTTATCAAATACAAGTGGTGAGTTTGCTAGACCATTAGACAAAGAAGCAAAATCAAGCTTAATAACATATCCAAACCCAGCAACAAATAATGTTACTGTAAAATTTGGAAGCAACGAAAATGTAAGTTATAAAATAACAAATATAATTGGTAAAGTTGTGATAAGAGGTAAAACAGTTAATGGTACTGTAAATGTTTCTAGTTTAAAAACAGGTATTTATTTGTTAGAAGCTAACGATGGTAAAAAATCACAAACCATTAAATTAATGAAGAAATAAACATATTTCTTTTAATTATAACAAAACCCGAGCAATTGCTCGGGTTTTTTGTTTCTTTGCATAAAATTTTAGAGAATGAATTACCTATCAATAGAAAACATAGCAAAATCGTATGGCGAAAAGGTCTTATTTGAAGATATTTCTTTCGGAATAAACAAAGATCAAAAAATAGCCTTTGTTGCTAAAAACGGTAGTGGTAAAACCTCTATTTTAAATATTATTGCTGGAAAAGACACACCAGATGAAGGTCAAGTTATTAGTAGAAAAGGAATCAATATTGCTTATTTGGCACAAGAGGATGATTTGAATCCTGATTTAACTATTGAAGAAACTTTTTTTTCTACTGAAAATACCATTCTTCCAATTATTCAGCAGTATGAGAAAGCCTTACAAAATCTTGATGATACAGAATCGTATCAAAAAGCATTTGAACTGATGGAGCAGCACAATGCATGGGATTTTGAAACACAATACAAACAAATCTTATTTAAATTAAAGCTTGATGATTTATCACAAAAAGTAGGAAAGCTTTCAGGAGGACAAAAAAAACGATTATCATTAGCTATTATTATAATTAATAAACCTGATTTATTAATACTCGATGAGCCAACCAACCATTTAGATTTGGAAATGATTGAGTGGTTAGAAGCTTTTTTCGCTAAAGAAAAAATTACCTTGTTTATGGTTACGCATGATCGTTACTTTCTAGAGCGAGTATGTAATGAGATTATTGAATTAGATAACGGAAAACTATACAAGTACAAAGGAAACTATTCGTATTACCTTCAAAACAAAGAGGAACGAATGGCTCTAGAAGCTACTAATTTAAGTAAAGCGAAAAGTTTGTTTAAAAAAGAATTAGATTGGATGCGTCGCCAACCAAAAGCACGTACAACCAAATCTAAATCGCGTATTGATGATTTTTTTCAAATTAAAGAAAAAGCGCATCAACGAAGAAAGGAACACGAAGTTCAGTTAGAAATAAATATGGAACGTTTAGGAAGTAAAATTGTAGAGCTTCATAAACTAAAAAAGAACTTTGGAGATAAAATTATTTTAGATGGGTTTGACTATGTTTTTAAGCGAGGTGAACGTATAGGAATCATCGGAAAAAATGGAACAGGAAAATCATCTTTTTTAAACATACTAGTAGGTAAGTTGCCTGTTGATGGAGGTAAAGTAATTGTTGGTGAAACAGTAAAATTTGGCTACTATACCCAAAAAGGAATCCAAATAAAAGAAGGGCAGAAAGTAATAGAAGTTATTAAAGAATTTGGAGAAGAAATTCCGTTAACTAAAGGAAGAAGAATTTCTGCATCCCAGTTATTAGAACGTTTTTTATTTGATAGAAAAAAACAATACGATTTTGTTGAAAAATTAAGTGGAGGAGAACAAAAACGTTTGTACTTGTGTGCTGTTTTAATTCAAAATCCCAACTTCTTAATTCTAGATGAGCCCACGAACGATTTAGACGTAGTAACCTTAAACGTGTTAGAAAGTTTTTTACTTGATTATCCTGGAAATCTAATGGTGGTATCGCACGACCGTTATTTTATGGATAAAATTGTAGATGGTTTATTTGTGTTTAGAGGAAATGGAGTGGTAGAGAACTTCCCTGGAAATTACTCTGATTACAGAGCGTATGAGGGCTCACAGCTATCAGAACCTAAAGAAGAAAATAAAGTAATTGAAAAACAAGAAAAAACAGCTCAAAAAGGAAAGTTAAGTTATAACGAAAACAGAGAATATGGATTGCTTGAAAAAGATATTGAAAAACTTCAAAAGAAAAAAGGAGTAATTGAAGCACAGTTTGCAAATAACGAAGTTTCACCTGAAGAAATCAATGAAAAATCGTTAGAGTTACAACAGGTTATTGATAGTTTGGAAGAAAAGGAAGAGCGTTGGTTTGAGCTTTCGATGAAGTTGGAAGGAGAATAGGTGTGATATTACACCCTTATAATGTCAACTTCATCAATTAAAGGCTTATTTAAAAAACGTAATAAAAGTTGTGCAACAGCAACCGTATCACGCTCACAATAGTCAACAATACGAGTTAGGTTTTTTTCTTGGTAATATACGTTCGCAACTTCACTACCATCAATATCTTGTTTTGGAGATGGGATTCCTAAAATAGCAGTGAGTAACTTTAAAGAAGTATAATGTTTGTAATCGCCAAACTTCCATAAATCTAAGGTGTCCAAATGCGGAACTTCCCATGGTTTTTTACCAAATAAATTGAGTTTGTTAGGTAAGTCTATTCGATTGATAATCATTCGTCTTGCTATGTATGGAAAGTCGAATTCTTTACCGTTATGGGCGCACAACAAATGTTTGGTTTGATTAAAATGTGTATTTAACAAGTTTTTAAAATCAGTTAACAATTTGGCTTCGTCGTCACCATAAAAAGAGGTAATACGTAGTTGGTTTTTACCATCACGTTCTACAAAATAGCCTACAGAAATACAGATTATTTTTCCAAACTCAGCCCATATGCCAGCTCGATGATAAAACTCTTCAGCAGTGAAATCATCTTTTCTTTGATATTGTGTTTTCAAGGCATATAACTCTTGCATTTCAGGAGATAAATCGGTAAACGATTTTACTTCAGGAACAGTTTCAATATCTAAAAATAAGATGTTTTGTAAGTTAATTTTATTCAGCATCTTTTTCTTTAATTAAAACATAAATGTTAGCATTAGATAAATATTCTTTAACAGCATCATCATCTATTTTTGATAGGTTTATGCTTTGAAAAATAAGTTTTACATTCACTGTTTTAAAGCTATGTTTAACTGTCATTAAATTAGGAGATATATTGTAATTTGTTTCTAGATTTTTAAGTTTTTTAATCATTTCAGAGCAGTCAATTTCTCCAATTACAATATTACCTTTTGAAACTCTAATAATATTCGTTTTTTCACTTAAATAAAAATGATATTCCTTAATAATGTTTTCTTTATTATAATTGTTGAGAACTATCCTTTTTAAAAAATTGTAGTTTTCAGTGTTAATAGTTAAGTTTAGGTCATCAATACTGTAATAACTATCATCATAAAGTAGTTTGTTTATATTGTCAGAGTTGTTGGTTACTTTTATATCTAAACTATCCATTAGCCTGTTTTGAAGTTGCCAATGACTGTCGGTTTTAAACGTTGTTTTGGGGTTAAATCCTAAAACATTTTCTATTTTATGTAATTCATGTTTGTTGTTTAAATACCTAATTATAGAACGTAGTTGATTTTTCTTTTCAAAAGAGGTTATAAAATTATCACTTTTAATGTCAATGTATACTTTTTCAAACTGCTTAACTTGACTTTTAGTTGACACCGAAAAAGTTCCCCAAAACCCAAAAGAAATCAATATAGCAATAATTCCCAAACTTAAAGGAAAGACCTTATTCTTCTTTCGTTTGCTTAAAAGCATGTATAAGGACATGGCTAAGATCCAGCAAGCAAAAACGAATACGAAATAACGATTTTCGGTAACACCATATTCATTAATTCTCCTAAAGATAGCAACAAAAAGTAATACAATTAAAGGAAGTAAAAAATAGTAAAACCAAGGATAAAACTTTTTAATAATACGTGAACCTGTTGTTTTTTGAATAGGATTAATAAGTATTTGAATAATAAACCCTAAGAAAGAAAGTGCTATCACTAAATACGAAACCCATCCTTTTGGTAAGTTCCAATTGATGACTATTTTTAAACTATAAGCATATAAAATGATAAGGTATAAAATAACTAATGGAATTAAGATATACTTAACCAATACCTCTAAAGCTTTTGTATAATTAATTGTAAGTTGGTTATGAATATCTTTAGGAAAACCAGAAAGGTAAATCCAAGTATTTACAATACCAACACAAAGTACAAAAACTTGTAGAAAACGCTCTCCTTTAAAATCTACATTAAATAAATGTTTAATAGCTAAGAGTGCTAAAACAAACCCTAAATATAAAATGAGTGAAAAAAAGAGGCTTCTTACTATTGCTATTAAAACAAATTTTAAGTAATTAAAATAAGCGGATTTATTCCATGTAAAAATAAAAGGAGTAACCATTACTAGTAAATGACCTGCTATAAAATAAAGGATGAAGCGAATAATAGAGTTTTGATGAATTTCTGAATTATTAGCACCAATACTCAAATAAAAAAGGGTTAAAAAACTAAACGTTATAAGAAATACCCATGTATAGTTTTTTTTAAATTGTTCTACGAAAAAACGTGTGGCTATTAACCAGCTAAAGCCTAATGAAAAAATTAAAATTATTTTACCATAAAAAACACTGTCAAAAACATCTTTTTCTATTGCAAATAAAGTAAACATGGTACTAACGATAGCCCAAATAAGTGTTATTGGAAACCTTTTAAAAGTTTCTTTAACTTTAAAAGAAATCTCTCCTAGAGATAGAGAAGGTATAATTTTCATAGAAATCAATTTGTATAAATATACAAAAACTATAAATAAACTTAAAAACTGTATTTAAGTAGTACTCCTTTTAAGCAAAAGTTTAGCAAATATTAAATGAACGTTAAGTTAAGTATGTGTATCAAGGTTTTATTATTTTATGATTACTTTTGGATAACACAATATAAAAGAACTATGAATACTAGCGATATTAAAATTTTACTAGTTGATGATGAACCAGATATTTTAGAAATTGTAGGTTACAATTTAAAATCAGAAGGATATCAGGTATTTACTGCTAATAATGGTTTAGAAGCTGTTAAGACTGCAAAAAAAGTGATACCACACTTAATTTTATTAGATATTATGATGCCTGAAATGGACGGTATCGAAGCATGTGAAAAAATAAGAAATGTAAAGTCTTTAGAAGATGTATTAATTTCTTTTTTAACGGCAAGAGGAGAAGATTATTCACAAGTGGCAGGGTTTGATGCTGGAGCAGATGATTATATAACCAAACCTGTAAAACCTAAAGTGCTAATAAGTAAAGTAAAGTCTTTATTACGTCGTTTAAAGACAGAAGAAAAAGCAGATACTACCACAAAAATTGGAGATATAGTAATCAATAGAGATGAATATGTAGTTTTTAAAGGAGAAGAAAAAATATCTTTACCAAGAAAGGAATTTGAACTATTCTCTTTACTAACTTCAAAACCTGGAAAAGTATTTAAAAGAGAAGTTATTTTAGACAGCGTTTGGGGAAATGAAGTAGTTGTAGGAGGTAGAACTATAGATGTACATATACGTAAACTTCGAGAAAAAATAGGAGATCACTATTTTAAAACAGTAAAAGGAGTTGGATACAAGTTTGTGCTAGACGAAACAGACAAATAATTTTTAAACTCAAAAATTAATAAGTAGATTGCTAGCTAGCAATCTATTTTTTTATCATGAAATGAGCTATAATAACTCTTGATATTATCCAAGATAATTATTAGCGAATTACATCTGATATTTAAAAACAATAGAAAATAAACAGATGAAAAAAATAAAAAAAACATATAACTACGCACTTTGGTCGGCTTTATACTCAACACTATTATCTATAGTTATAGCAGTATTATCGTATTTATTTTTATTAAATAGCTTAGGAGTAATAACCATTGCGATTTTTGGTTTTGTAATGTTTATTATCTCTTTTTTTGTAATTCAATATAGAGCAGAGCACTTTATTTACCAACGAGTAAAAAAGATGTATGAAGACATTTCTATTTTAGATGTGAATGATTTAAAAAGAAATAAAGTGACAACAGATGTGGAGGCTTTAACAAAAAGTGTACAAGAATATGTTGAAGGGAAGAGTGAAGAGATAGCGAATTTAACGCAACGTGATTCTTTTCGTCGTGATTTCTTAGGAAACGTGGCTCATGAGCTTAAAACACCACTTTTTACAGTACAAGGATATATTTTAACGCTTATTGAAGGAGCTGCTGAAGACAAGGAAATTCTTGAAAAATATTTAGAAAGAGCTAACAAAGGTGTAGAACGATTAACGTCAATTGTGAAAGACTTAGACATGATTGCTAAGTTAGAAACAGAAGGTATGAAAATGAACATTCAAACTTTTAACATCATTGAGCTCATTCAAAATGTATTTGACTTGTTTGAAATGAAGGCAAAAAAACGAAACATCACGTTACGTTTTGATCGTGTATATGATTTTCCTCATTTAGTAAAAGGAGATGTAGAAAGGATTGAACAAGTATTGATTAATCTTATTGTAAATTCTATTAAATATGGTAGAGTAGGAGGAATTACCACAGTGAGCGTAGAATCATATAACCAGAATAAACTTATTATTAAAATAAATGATAATGGTGAAGGAATAAAACAAGAACATCTTTCACGTTTGTTCGAGCGCTTTTATCGCGTAGATCAAAGTAGATCTCGCGAGCAAGGAGGGTCGGGGCTAGGGCTTTCTATCGTAAAACATATTATTGAAGCGCATAATGAAACCATTCTTTTAAAAAGTAAATATGGAGAAGGCTCAGAGTTTTCGTTTACTTTAGAAAAAGCAATGAAATAAAAAAGGAGTTGATTATCAACTCCTTTTTTTATGCTATTTATTTTAAATCAAATCCAATATCTCTTCGATAATTCATCTTATCAAAGATAATTTTATCAATGCTCTTGTAAGATTTTTCTAAGGCTTCTTCCATAGAATCTCCAAAAGAAGTGATTGCCATAACACGCCCACCATTAGTAACTACCTTACCGTCTTTTAAAGTAGTTCCTGCATGAAAAACAATTGAATTTTCCACAGTATCAAAACCAGTAATTTCTTTACCTTTTTCGTATGCCTCAGGATATCCGCCAGAAACTAACATTACCGTAGTGGCTGTTTGTGGAGTAACTTCGTACGATTTTTCTCCTAAAGTTTGTGTAGCTACGCCTTCAAATAAATCTAGTAAGTCTGATTGAATACGGGGTAATACCACTTCTGTTTCAGGATCTCCCATACGAACGTTGTATTCAACTACTGATGGATTTCCATTATCATTCATTAATCCAATAAAGATGAATCCACGGTAATCTATTCCATCTTTTTGTAAACCGTCTATTGTTGGCTTAACAACCAACTCTTCCACTTTCGTTAAAAAATCATCTGTAGCAAAAGGAACAGGAGAAACAGCTCCCATACCGCCTGTATTTAATCCTGTGTCGCCTTCTCCAATACGTTTGTAATCTTTAGCAGAAGGTAAAATTTTATAATTCTTCCCGTCAGTTAAAACAAAAACAGATAATTCTATTCCTTTTAAAAACTCTTCAATAACTACTGTTGATGAAGCGCTTCCAAATTTTTGATTCGAAAGCATTTCTTCCAATTCAGCTTTTGCTTCTTCTAAATTATTTAAAATTAAAACTCCTTTTCCAGCAGCCAATCCGTCAGCTTTTAACACATACGGAGCATCTAATGTTTCTAAGAATTTTTTTCCTTCAGTTAAGGTTTCAGTAGTAAAAGATTGATAACGAGCTGTAGGAATGTTGTGCTTTTTCATAAATTGCTTCGAAAAATCTTTACTTCCTTCTAATAAAGCACCATCTTTTTTAGGTCCAATTACAGGAATGTTTTTTAACTCTTCATCGGCTAAGAAAAAATCGTGAACACCTTCTACTAAAGGAGCTTCAGGACCTACAACCACCATATTGATATTGTGTTGTAAAACAGTTTCTTTTACCTGTGCAAAATCAGTTGGATTGATAGCTAAATTCGTAGCAATAGCATCAGTTCCTGCATTACCAGGAGCAACAAAAAGATTGTTGATTTTCGTACTTTCTGAAAGTTTTTTAGCAAAGGCGTGTTCTCTACCGCCCGATCCTAAAATTAGAATATTCATTGTTGTGTGTTGTTGTATTGTGAGTGCAAATATAAAATAAGAAAAAGAGGAGAGGGCTAGAAAAGATTAAAAATTCGTCATTGTGAGCGGAGCGCGGCAATCTTTTAAGTTGTGAGTTCTTAATACACAGATTACTTTACTTCGTTCGCAATGACGTATAGTTTTTCTAGAAAATTTGCTCTAGTATTTTTTGTGTAATAGCATACGTTGGTGTTACTCCACTCATTCCAAGCCCTCCAGAGGCAAGTGTAGCACCTGTTTCTAGTGGGTTATCTGAGGCGTAGTATGCATAACTTACTTTTACATTTTCTGAAATATTTCCTCTAATTTTTGAGGCTGATTGAATTGCTTTTTGATAATGAGCTCCTTCCATCTCTAATCCAATTACATTCCAAGTAGAATCGTGGAAGAATCGTAATAAATCTTTGTTTTGTAAAGAAGTTCCCAATACAGTAATCATTGCTCCGTCGAAAACCTGAACTCCAAAACCTTCTAAGTCTTCTTTTGATAGTTCGTTTTCAAATGGGTAATTATCAGCAGTACCTTCAAAAATATGTGAAGAAGGAATCATAATATCTCCTTTACCACCTTCTAAAATACCTGCTTTCCCCATGATAGAAACAGATTGAACATCTAAATGAATTTTTTTTCCATTTGTTTTATAAGGCTTTAACAATTCATCCATAGTTTCAAAAGCCTGTTCACCAAAGGCATAGTCCATAACAATAATTACAGGGTCTTTTCCAACAGAATTAATTTTGTTAAAAAAGTTCGTTTCAAAATCAATCTTTCCTGTGTCAATTACTTGAACATTGATGTTAGTACCTGATGTATCTTTGATATATATCAATCCGTTTTCTGAAGCATAATTTTTAACGGCAGATTGTAAAGCACTACTATTAGCATTACTTAATACTTCAAAAAGTTGAAAGTCTTTATGTTTCTTAGCTTCTTTTGGCAAAGCATTTTGAGCATAAATACTGTTCATTACACTGTGCATATTTGCACTGATTATATGAATAGGGCGCTCTATTAATTCGTTGTCTAACAATACTTTTTTAATGTTGTTAGCCCATATTTCTCCATAATAATGGTGTCCAATTTCTTCAATTAAAACAGAACTGAATTTAACAGAACGTTTTTGGTCGTATAAAGTTTCATTAATAGCGAGTTTACCTAACCAATAAATTAGATGGAAAAACCTATTCGGATTTTCTTCTGTTGCAAACGTGTTGTAAGCGTCATATATTTCATCGTAAGTTCTTCCTAAAATATTACCAAGGTGTACAACAATTACATCTTTTTCCTCATCAGTAAGTGTTTTATTGTGTATTACAATATCTTCTAAGTGTAACCATTCACGAATAAAACTTTCTCCATTGTTAAAAACTACACGATCTTTAATTTTATGAGATTCAATGAATAAAAATGTCAAATGAGTAAGAATGTCATAAATTTCTGAGCGACCTCTAGTAATTTCAATATTCATTTGATTTTTATCAATACGGTAGCAGTTTCTTCTTCTTTTAGGAGGAATAATTGCTTTGAATTTTGAATTACGATATCCTTCGTCAGCAGTTAAGTAAATAAACTGACATTCTTCAACCCCTTCAGGTAAACGTTCAATAACGTACACTAATCCGTTTAATTCAGTTTTGTTTTCAGCAATTGAACCATAAATTTCTGGACGTAAAGACAAGAGAGATTCTCTTAGAGTTTCACCAGAAACTCCCATTGGTTTGTAAAAACCGCGACTAAATAAGTGTCGCATTGAAATGTATAAACGCTCAATAGCATTTGTAGATTCTTGAGCTCTCGTACGTTCTTTTAGGATAGGTTTTGACATATGTTTTTAAAGTACAAATATACAAATTATGTTAAAGAAGCTATTTTTTTAAAATACGCTTATACTTTTCAGGGTCATTTAGTAAGTTAACAGCATTTTTTATAGTTATATCATTTTTAAATAAATGTTTATACATTCCTTCTTTGTATGCAGAACGCTCAATAATTTCATTTTCAATTTCTTTAGATAAAATATCTTGATTTTCGCTAATTTTAGCAACTTTAGCAGCTCTTAATTGTTGGATAATTGTATTGTATTCGGAAGTAATTTTGTTGTTGTTTTCTACTGATTCATATGCTTTTTGAAACAGTTTCTCTTCTTTAGAAACAAAAGCAGTGTCTTTACGAAGTAAATACTCTTTAAACTGATTAAAGCTTGTAGATGAAAAAGTATAGTTTTCAGTAGATAGATTAGGATTTTGATATGTAAAATCTGTTACAAAATTAAAGATAGCTCTTGATTTTAGTAAATCATCAGTTTCTTTTGTTTTTTTAGAAAACTCACTTGTTAGATCTGGAGAAACACCTCCACCATCATATACTTTTCGCCCGTTTTGAGTTGTGAACTCATTAAGAGTATTGTCAGAAAATTTAGGCACCTCACCTGTTTTTGGATCTCTACTGGCATAATCTAACTCTTGAATACAACGTCCGCTTGGGGTGTAATATTTAGAAATTGTGATTTTCATTTGAGTTCCATAACTTAAATCAAAGTAACGTTGTACCAACCCTTTTCCAAAAGAGCGCTCTCCCATAATTACTGCTCGATCGTAATCTTGCAAAGCACCTGAAACAATTTCTGAAGCTGAAGCCGATCTGCTATTAATTAAAACTACAATAGGAATTTCAGCATCTAAAGGATCTCTGGTTGTTTTATAGGTTCTGCTGTTTTTTTGAGTTTTTCCACGAGTATCTACAACCTTCAAACCTTTAGGAATAAATAAATTGGTAATATTTATAGCATCAAATAAAGAGCCACCAGGATTATATCTTAAGTCAAAGACTAACTTTTTCATTCCTCTTTTTTTAAGATCACCAAATGCATTTACAACACTCTCAGTAGCTTTTTGACTAATAAATCGTGTTAAAACTATATACCCTGTTTCAGTATCAATCATATCGTAAAAAGGAACAGGATCTAAAACAATTTTATCAAGTTTAACTGATACATTTTTTGCTTGACCGTTTCTTTCTACCTGTAAAGAAAGTTCTTTTCCTGGAACTCCTTTTAGCATTTGTGAAAATTGACTTCTCTCCAAAGTAGCTAACTCTTGTCCATTTACATTGGTAATAATATCACCTACTTTTAAGCCAGCTTTATCGGCTGAAAAACCTTTGTAAATTTCAGAAACCACAATTCCTTTTTTGATGTAAAATGTAGAAATACCAATACCCCCATATTCACCTTCACGACGAATACGAGCATCTTCAACATCTTGTTCATTGTAAAAATTGGTGTAAGGGTCTAAATTTTTAAGGGTGTTTTTTATAGCCTTATCAGTTAAATCGCCAGGATTGATTTCATCAATATAGTTAATGTTCAACTCTTTAAAAAGGTTGTTGTAAATTTCAATTTGTTTAGCAATCTCAAAAAAACGAGATTGAAAAGAAAAGAAAAGAGAGATGATAATGAGTGAACCAAAAAAAAGGAATTTTCTATTTTTCATCTTGAGTAACTTCTGTAATAAACTGTGTTAATAATTTCTTCATTTTATGCTCTATATCGGCATATTTCCATTCATCTCTTGCAAGATAAGAAATCATAAACACATATGGTTTATCTAAAGCATCATAAATAGTATGTTTCTCTTTACGGTAGGTTTCTCTGAGTAACCGTTTTATACGGTTTCTGTCCACGGCTTTTTTAAAATTCCGTTTAGGAACAGAAACTCCAACTTGTGCAGGGAATTTAGAAGTGTGTTCGGTTTGTATATATACCATTCTTAGCGGAAAAACCTTTACCACTTTTCCTTCTTCATATAGTCTTCCTATCAGCTTTTTGCTTTTTAAACGCTCCTCTTTTCCTAAAGTAAATTTCATTAGTACAAACATACGCAAACCTGCACGAATAATTATTTTTTTAAGTATTTTTGAATCAATTCTTTTAAGAAAGCACATAAAACAAATCGCGATTAATTTTACATTTTTCTTATACAATTAGTAAAATTAATTTTAAAACATAGTTATGAAGTCTGATTTATTTCAAGCCCCAGATTATTATCAAGTAGATGATTTATTAACCGATGAGCATAAGCTTGTTCGCAATACTGCTCGTGAATGGGTTAAGAAAAACGTATCTCCAATTATAGAAGAATATGCACAACGTGCGGAATTTCCGAAGGAATTAATTAATGGATTGGCAGAAGTAGGAGCTTTCGGGTCTTATATTCCTGAAAAGTATGGAGGTGCAGGGTTAGATCAAATTTCTTACGGGTTAATTATGCAAGAGTTAGAACGAGGTGATAGTGGAATTCGATCTACTGCTTCAGTACAATCTTCTCTTGTTATGGGACCTATTTATAACTACGGAAGCGAAGTGCAGCGACAAAAATATTTACCAAAGTTAGCTTCTGGTGAATGGATGGGAAGTTTTGGGTTAACAGAACCAAATCATGGGAGTAACCCTAGCGGAATGGAAACCAAGTTTAAAGATATGGGCAACCATTATTTATTGAATGGAGCTAAAATGTGGATTTCAAATGCGCCCATTTGTGATGTAGCAGTTGTATGGGCAAAAAATGAAGAAGGTCGTATTCATGGTTTACTAGTTGAACGTGGTATGGAAGGTTTTTCTACACCAGAAACTCACAACAAATGGTCGTTAAGAGCATCGATTACAGGTGAATTAATTTTTGATAACGTTAAGGTTCCGAAGGAAAACTTATTACCAAATAAATCAGGGTTAGGAGCACCATTACTATGCCTTGACTCTGCGCGTTATGGTATTGCTTGGGGTGCTATTGGAGCAGCTATGGATTGTTATGATACCGCACTGCGTTATGCGAAAGAACGTACACAATTTGGCAAACCAATAGGCCAATTTCAGTTGCAACAAAAAAAGCTAGCTGAAATGATTACTGAAATTACCAAAGCGCAGTTGTTAACATGGCGATTGGGGGTATTGAAAAATGAAGGTAGGGCAACATCTGCTCAAATATCTATGGCGAAACGAAATAATGTAGATATGGCATTGAAAATAGCACGTGAAGCAAGACAAGTACTAGGAGCAATGGGAATTTCTGGAGAATACTCAATTATGAGACATGCAATGAATTTAGAAAGTGTCATAACTTACGAAGGAACACACGATGTTCATCTGTTAATTACAGGATTAGATATTACAGGATTAAACGCATTTAAATAAAAAAAAGAAGAAGCACTCAAACGTTAAACCACTAACAAATTATTAAAGAGTGCTTCTTCAATCAACTATTAAAACTAAAATTTACCTACTCTTCCTTTCTGCCACCATTAACAAGAATTAAAAGAGTAGTTACTAAATTTATACAAACTAAACCGAAAATAATCACCATAATGGTTCCGTTTGTCCAAGATACCATTGGAATGTTTATTAATTGTAGTATTTTCTTATTCTTTACTACTCCAAAAGTATGGTGATAGTTTAAGTTAAAACATGATTTTTATCAGGGTTTAAAAAGCAAATATTTAGAGTTAAACTTTACCTTTTTTAAATAAAGTATCTAAACCATCGATATTTACTTGATTTCTATCCTCCCAGTACTGTTCAATTTCTTGTTTACTTTTTTTAGCAGCCCAATCATTTAGTTGATTACGTTCTCCTTGGTATTCGTAAAAAGGAATTGACATTCCGCAAGAGGTTTGTACACTTTCTATAGAAACAACAAATATTTGACGAGTACCTGGAAGCTTAGGAAATGAATCAGCATAGTTACTCCATTTATTATGAGCTGGAAGTATCTCTTTTGCTTTTCCATATAGTCGAAGTATGTTTGGAGCGCCTTCAAAAGAACAAAACATAATGGTTATTCGATTATCAACCAACAAATGCGCTGAGGTTTCATTTCCACTACCTGTTACGCTTAACCAAGCAACAGTATTTTCGTTAATCACTCTAAAGGTATCCATTCCTTTAGGAGAAAGATTAATTCTTCCTTCTTTAGATGCTGTAGCCACAAAAAACAGCTTTTGTGCTTCAATAAATTGCTGAACTCGATTTGTAATTTTATCGTAAAACTTTGCCATAATTTTTTATTTTAGTCAATCCAATCTTTAGTACGTTCAACAGCTTTTTGCCAAGTGTGGTATAACTTTTCTCTTTTTTCTTTAGAGAAAGAAGGAGTGAATGTCTTATCTATTTTTCTTTTGTTTACAATATCGTCTTGTTGCCAAAATCCAACACAAAACCCAGCCAAATACGCTGCTCCCATTATGGTAGTTTCAATTTCTTCAGGACGTTCTACATTTACATTTAAGATATCTGCTTGAAACTGCATCAATAAATTATTGATACAGGCACCACCATCTACCTTTAGAGAGGAAAGTTGTAGCATGCTATCTTTTTGCATAACGTCTAAAATATCTTTGGTTTGATAAGCTAATGATTGTAAAGTAGCTTTGATTAAGTGGTTTTTTCCAGTATCACGAGTTAAACCAAAAATAGCGCCTCTAGCATACATATCCCAATATGGAGCACCCAACCCAGCAAAGGCAGGCACGACATAAACAGGGTTTTCTTCAGTAACTTTTTCAGCAAAAAGCTCACTTTCTTCTGCGCTATTGATAATTTGTAGTCCATCACGTAACCACTGAATTGCAGAACCGGCAACAAAAACACTTCCTTCGAGAGCGTAATATACTTTATTGTTAATTCCCCAAGCAATAGTAGAAATTAAGCCATTTTGAGAATATTCTAAGTTTTCACCTGTATTCATTAACATAAAACACCCTGTTCCGTAAGTGTTTTTTGCCTCTCCTTTTTTAAAGCATGCTTGTCCAAATAAGGCAGATTGTTGGTCTCCTGCAATTCCTGCAATTGGAATTTGAACTCCGTTTAATTGATAGTTTCCAAAATGAAAGGATGAAGGTTTTACTTCAGGTAACATTGAAGTAGGAATGTTTAATTCTTTTAATAACGTTTCATCCCAGCACAGGTTTTTTATATTGTATAACATGGTACGTGATGCATTGCTGTAATCAGTAGCATGAACTTTACCGTTAGTTAAGTTCCATAAGAGCCATGTATCAATAGTTCCAAACAATAAATTTCCTTTTTTTGCTTCCTTTTGAGCACCTTCTACGTTATTTAGTATCCAATGAATTTTGGTGGCAGAAAAATAGCTGTCAATTACTAAACCAGTAGTTTTACGCACATAATTTTCGAGTCCTTTTTCTTTGAGTAATTCGCAGGTGTTAGCAGTTCTTTTATCTTGCCAAACAATGGCATTATATATTGGTTTACCTGTGTTTTTGTTCCAAACAACGGTAGTTTCACGTTGATTGGTAATACCTATCCCTGCAATTTCATGAGCGGATATTTTGGCTTGTTTAAAGGTGTGTTGTAAAGTATTTAATTGGGTTTGTAAGATTTCGTTGGCATCGTGCTCTACCCATCCTGGTTTTGGAAATATTTGTTGAAACTCTTGTTGAGTTTTTGCAATAACCTTTTCTTCTTTATTAAGAATTACTGTACGACAACTAGTTGTTCCTTGATCTAAAGCAATAATATATTTGTGAGTCATTTAGATGTAAAATGATTAAGAGCCTAATTTACAACTTTACCTCTAGTAACGAAAAAAACTTCTAGAAATCCTAGAAGGTTTTTTCACATTAAGCTTGGTTAGTAAAACTTTTAGTGTCTCAAAGCATATCCGGCCCCTTTACCAAATTCTGCTAAGGTTGTAAGTAAGGTGTTTAGTCCTTTACTTACCTTGTGTAGTAATAATTTTTCATTATTTATTATGATAATGAACACTACAAAAGTAAGCTGATAGTTACAGTTACGGATATGAAAGGGGTTACCGTAGTAAAAAATGCTTTTTTTCCGAAGAAGCATAAAAAAACCTTCTAGAATTTCTAGAAGGCTTACACGTTTAAGTTTGGTTAATTAACTTTTAGTGTCTCAGAGCATATCCAGCACCTTTACCGAATTCGGCTAAAACTGAAAGTAAAGTGTTTAAACTTTTGCTCGTCTTGCGTAGTAGTAATTTTCCCATTTTTAAAATAATTTAATTCCCCTTAATAATTAATTGTCATTAAATAATGAACATTACAAAAGTACATTGATGATTAAGTAAATAAAAGGGGTTTTCCGAAGATAAAAATGCTTTTTTCCGAAGGAGCATAAAAAAACCTTCTAGAAATCCTAGAAGGTTTTTTATTCCCCTTAAATGTCTTTTTTCAATTAATCTTGAAAAGAAGATGTTACAAATGTAGTTAGATTTAAAAGTTTTAGAAAAAGGATTACCGCAAAAAAAAAGGTATTTTTCCGCAAGAAAATTATTTCATAAAAAAAAAGCTTTTAAATTTCTAAAAGCCTCTTTATTTATTTCCTTTTCAAGATTTCCCCGATAAAAATTTTGAATTACAAAGCAAAGGTATTTCTTACTATTGAAGTATAAAAAGGGATAACCGTAAAAAAAAAGGTATTTTTCTGCAGAAAATGTTAATCTATAATTCCCAACTCTTTTGCTTTAAGTACGAGATCGGTATTGTTATTTGCTTGTAAGTCAGTTCTTAATTTTGATAGTTTACTTTCGATAGATCGAACTTTTAGTAAAGAACCATCACTTTTTTTAATTAAACCTTCAAGATTAGAAATTTTAGCATGTTTAGGAAGCTCGCTTAAAATTTGAACGGCAATATCATCCATCTGAATTTCAACCAAGGCTCTTTTTAAGAGTTTTTGGTGTATTTCATGGGTATAATACACTTCACCTTTTAACATTTTTTGAATGGCAAAAGTTAATTCATCAGTACTACATTTCCCTTTTAATATATATGCTGAAGGATTTAAGTTATGTATTACATTAAAAACTCTGTTTGTTTCAGAGTGCCCAGTAATTACGCCTATTTTAATAGGTGTTTCTTCTTTAAGAAGGGCTTTTATTAAAGATTCTCCACCATCTAAGACAACATTTTGATCTTGATTGTCAAAGCTTAAATCGGTAAAAACAATATGAAATGGATCTTTATGTAAAGATGATTTTATTTTAGAAAAAGCTTCGTCACACGAATTAGCGGTTTCAATTTCCAAGCCATCTATATCTTTTAGATATGAAAGAATGCCTTCAATTATTAACTGATGGTCATCAACTAAAAGTATTTTTGTTTGTCCAGCCATTTAAAGGTATTTGAATATCGGTTTTGGTTCCTTTACCTATTTCGCTAGTAATAGTTAAGGTTCCGTTTAATTCTTCTATACGTTCTTGTAGGTTTTGTAACCCTATTCCTTTTTTACTAATGTTGGTGTCAAAACCAATACCATCATCAGCAATCCCCAAATGTACGTATTTTTTATGTACAGAAAAATCGATAATCATCTTACTTGCCTTGGCATGTTTTTTACAGTTTTGTATGCTCTCACGAGTACTTAAATATAGTAAACGTTTTATAGAATTATTAATAACAGACCAATCGTGTTTTTGTAGTCCGTTAACCTTGATTTTAAAGTTGAAATCAAAATAATCGCTTACTAGATTAATAATTTGATTTTTAAAAGAAACTTTATCAAAACTTACACTACTTAATTGGTGTGATAGGTTACGAACATTTTCTTTAACTGCGTGTAACTTTTGAGCTTCCTCTACTAAATTAGATTTTTCTAATTTACGATGTAGCAATCGTAGGTCGCCAGCAACTTCATCGTGTAACGATTTGGCAATTTGCTTGCGTTCATGTTCTCTTGCTTGTATTCTTTCTAATTGTGCTTGATATAGTAATTTTCTTCTCCTGCTAAAGTAAAATAACACACCTACACCAAACAATAATAAACTAAGTAGAAAAAGTAACCAACCAATGGTTTTCTGTTGTTTATGGTATACAATTTCCGCTTGTTTTTTTTCGTTTTCTGTTTTTAAAACGGTGTTTTCTTTTTCCTTCTTATCAGTTTCATATCTAATTTTAGCAAACTGGTTTTTTAATTGTCGTTCGTTTTGGAAGAGACTATCGTTTAACGTAATATACTCCTCTAAATACTGTTTTGATTTATCACCAGTTGTTAAGCCCGAAAGTTTTACTAAAGACTCTAACCAACGTTTATTATTATGCGTTTGTTTGGCATACTGTAGGGCTTCATTAGCATGGTATAGAGCTTCTTTAGTTTGGTTAAGGTTTTTGTAATAGTCAGAAATGTTGATATGTGTGGTACAAAGACCACTATAATCTTTTAATCTTTGACGAATAGCAAGAACTTCATTATATTGTTGTAAAACATTTTCCTTTTTTTGCAATAGAAAATTACTTGCTGCTAAATTTTCTAACAGTAAAGCATATTGTCTAGGATATTTATTCTTCACACTATCAAAAGCCAAACCTTGTTTAAAATAAGAGATAGCTTTTTGGTGTTGATTAAAATGTTGATATAAAAGTCCTTTATTATTAATTACACCTATTTCTAAGGCAATATTTTTTATACTATCTTTTGTTAATTCATGTAAACTCAAATCAAAATATTTCAAGGCTTCTTTTAATTCATTTCTTTCTTTTGAGATTAATCCTAAATTGTTGTAAATATGGTGTTTTATTGTGTGTAAAGTCGTCTTTTCTAGGTTTTTTAAAGCAGAAATATAAGCAATTTCGCTTGCTAAAATATTATTTTGATTGAGTAATAACAAAGCAATATTGTACCATCGTCTACCAGCATTAATAGAATCTTTTACTTGTAGTAGTAAATTTTTAGATTGATGGTAGTGATAGTATGCACTATCTGGTTTTTCAGTATATTTATAGTAAGTAGCCAAATAAAAATGAACCTCTTGCAGGTCTTTTGGTTGTCTACTATAATTTGTTGAGAGTGTTGTATATTTTTTGAAAGAATCGAGTTGTTTTTCTCTAAAAAAAGACAATGCTTTTTCCATCGTTTTTTTAAACACAATGGAATCCTGCTCAAAAGCTGAAGCTGTTGTTTTGTTTTGAGCAAACATGGAAATAGAAAAAAATAGAAAAAAAAATAAACAACGTATCATAGTAACAAAACCACCACAAAGTGGTGGTTTTAATGTTTTATAGTCAAAAAAATAAGAAGACTTTATTTAGGGTCATCTCCATTACCTGTACTACCATCACCACCAGTTTTAGGTCCGTCGGTTTTAGGCGCATCAGTTCCATCAGTGTTGTCTTCTCCTTCATTGTTAAAATTTTGTCCTTGACTGTTTGCGTCTTGTCTATCTGGACTTAAACTCATAACTGTTTCTTCAAAGTATTTGTTTTTCATATTATAGGGTTTATAATTACTAAATAATTTTTGGGGATAGATAGGGAGAATAAATTATCGTCTAAAGTAATGCGTTTTAATTAGAAAGACAAAAAATTAACATTCTACTTTTAAAACTTTTTATTGTCAGTTTTAGAAAAAACTACTTCATTTATATCTTGTTAGTGTAGGCTTCCCCAAAAACAGGACAGTTATAAATTCGAATTTATAACTGTCCTGTTTTTGGGGAAGCCTACATTAGCTTCTTGTTTTTGTGAATAGATCCCATAAAACCACCCCACAACTTACCGAAATATTTAAGGAGTGTTTGGTTCCTAATTGTGGAATTTCAATACAAGCATCAGAAGCAGACACCACTTCTTGCTGTACTCCTTTAACTTCGTTACCTAATACCACGGCATATTTTTGGTTAGTTTGTGGAATAAAAGTATCTAACATCGTACTGTTTTCAGCTTGTTCAATACTTAAAACTTTTACGTTTTCCGCTTGTAGTTTTTTAACCAAACCTATAGTGTTTTCAACATATTCCCAATCTACCGATTCAGTAGCACCTAAAGCAGTTTTATGAATTTCTTTGTTAGGCGGAGTTGCTGTAATACCACACAAATAAATTTTTTCAATTAAAAAAGCATCCGAAGTTCTAAATACGGATCCTACATTATTTAAACTACGAATATTATCCAATACCACAATAATTGGTGTTTTATCTGTTTGTTTAAACTCTTCAACTGTTTTTCTACCGAGTTCGTTATTTTTTAATTTTCTCATGAGTTTTACCATTTAAAACGTCATTGTGAATGAAGTGGAGTAAAATAAAGCAACCTTATTATTTAGAGTTCATAACAGAACAGATTACTTCGTTGCTACCGCTCCTCGTAATGACGTCTTTATGTGTTTCATATTTAACTTTTGACTTGTTGTAAAAGCTAATGATTAAAGACTAAAAGCTGAAACCTAAAGACTTTTTTCTATCTTCGCAAAACTAACCCAAAAAATCCACAAACTTGGCAAAAACAAAGGCAAAAAAGATAACTCCATTAATGCAACAGTACAACGGAATTAAAGCAAAATATCCGGATGCGATGTTGTTATTTAGAGTGGGCGATTTTTACGAAACCTTTGGAGAAGATGCTATAAAAGCATCCAAAGTTTTAGGTATTATTTTAACTAAAAGAGGTAGTGGTAGCGAGAGTGAAACTGCGTTGGCAGGTTTTCCGCATCATTCTTTAAATACCTACTTGCCAAAGTTGGTAAAGTCAGGGTTACGGGTTGCTATTTGCGATCAGTTAGAAGACCCGAAAATGACTAAAAAGATTGTAAAACGAGGAGTTACAGAATTGGTAACCCCTGGAGTTGCTTTAAACGATGAAGTATTACAATCAAAATCGAATAACTTCTTAGCAGCAATTCATTTTGGAAAAAAATTATTGGGAGTTTCGTTTTTAGACGTGTCAACAGGAGAATTTCTCATTGCACAAGGAAATGAAGAATACATCGATAAACTCTTACAAAACTTTACACCGAGTGAAGTTTTGGTTGAAAAGAAATACAAACAACGATTTTTAGAAGTATTCACCAATCGGTTCCACGTATTTTATTTGGATGATTGGGTGTTTCAGAAAGATTATGGAGATGAATTACTTCGAAATCATTTTAAGGTTAAAACACTAAAGGGTTTTGGTGTTGAAGAGTTAGCATACGGAATTGTAGCAGGTGGTGCAGCGATGTACTATTTATCTGAAACACAACACAACAAAATAGAACATATACAATCTATCAGTAGAATTGCTGAAGATAAGTATGTGTGGATGGATCGCTTTACCGTAAAAAACTTAGAGTTATACGGTGGAAATTCAGTGAATTCTGTTTCACTATTAGATGTGATTGACAAAACGATTTCTCCCATGGGAGGACGCTTATTAAAGCGTTGGTTAGCACTTCCGTTAAAAGATTTAGCTCAAATACAACAGCGACACGAATTGGTGAAGTTTTTAATTGAAGACAATGCATTTTCTGAAACGGTAAGCTATCAGTTAAAACAAATTTCTGATATCGAACGACTCATTTCGAAGGTTGCTACAGGCAAGGTTTCACCACGAGAAGTTATCTTGTTGAAAAACTCGTTAAAAGCTATTCTTCCTATAAAAGAATCTGCAGAAAAAAGCAACAATAAGTCGGTTAAGGAAATAGGGAAACAATTGCATGATTGTAAGGCATTGATTGATAAAATTACAGAGACTGTTTTAGAAGAAGCTCCTGTAAATATTAATAAAGGAAATGCTATTGCAAATGGAGTTTCAGAAGAGTTGGATGAACTACGCAGTATTTCAAACTCTGGAAAAGAGTATATAGATATCATGCTAGCTAGAGAAACAGAGCGCACAGGAATTCCGAGTTTAAAAATTGCGTTTAATAATGTTTTCGGATACTATATTGAAGTTAGAAATACACACAAAGATAAAGTTCCTGAAGACTGGATTCGCAAGCAAACCTTAGTGAACGCTGAACGTTACATTACCGAAGAATTAAAAGAATATGAAGCAAAAATTTTAGGAGCAGAAGAGAAAATTCAGCAGTTAGAAACAGAGATTTTTGCCAAATTAGTACAATACATTATTGGGTTTGTAAAACCCGTACAACAAAATGCACAGAATGTGGCCAAGATTGATGCTTTACAATCTTTTGCAACCTTAGCTACCGAGAATAATTATGTGCGTCCGTTAATGGATGACAGTACGGATATTGAAATTAAAAATGGTCGTCACCCTGTTATTGAAAAACAATTACCTATAGGCGAAGAATATATAGCAAATGATGTAGTGTTGAACCGTAATCAGCAACAAATTATTATGATTACAGGTCCTAACATGTCTGGTAAATCGGCAATTTTACGTCAAACAGCCTTGATTGTGTTGTTAGCACAAATGGGAAGTTATGTACCCGCTCAAAATGCTCGAATAGGTATGGTGGATAAGATTTTTACCAGAGTAGGTGCGAGCGATAATATTTCGATGGGTGAGTCGACATTCATGGTTGAAATGAATGAAACCGCATCGATATTGAATAACATTTCCGATCGTAGTTTGGTGTTGTTAGATGAAATTGGACGAGGAACTTCTACCTATGATGGAATTTCTATTGCTTGGGCTATTTCGGAATACTTACACGAACACCCTTCGAAAGCAAAAACCTTGTTTGCAACACACTATCATGAGTTGAACGAAATGACGACAACCTTTGAGCGTATCAAGAACTTTAATGTATCGGTTAAAGAATTGGATAATAGCATTATTTTCTTACGTAAATTGGTGAAAGGAGGAAGTGATCATAGTTTTGGTATTCACGTAGCAAAACTGGCAGGAATGCCAAGTATGGTGATACACAGAGCAAACAAAATTCTAAAAGAACTAGAAAACTCACATTCGCATAAAGAGGTAAAAGAAACCTTGAAAGAGGCACAACATCAAGACATGCAAATGAGCTTTTTTCAGTTAGACGACCCGCTGTTAGAAGATATTAGAGAAGAAATTTTAACTACAAATATTGATACGTTAACACCGATTGAAGCGTTAATGAAATTGAATGAAATTAAACGAATGTTGACGAAGAAATAGAGCTATTTAATATCATCTTCAGTATGTAATATTTTATCTTTTCCTAAAGAGATTAAAATGAAAGAGCTTTCGTCAATTTTTTTATAATAAAAAGGGGTGTTCCAAGAGTCAATTAACAAGTTTTGGTATAAAGGGTTCTTTCTTATAATTCCTTGTAATTTGTCAGGATAAGTTCCTAAAGTAGATTTTTCTTGTTCGAGTAGAAGGGAAATTTGTTGTATTTTTTCATAGTCTTTATTTTTTAAAGAAAAACTACTTATAAAAAGAACAAGTAAACCTGAAGCTATAACTGCGGTTATTAAAAGAGCTATACCTATCCTTTGGTAAGGAGAAATCATTCTTTTTTGTGGAAGATTATGCTCTTTTTCATAAGCGCGCTGTTTTCTCCTTTTCTTTAGAAATAAAAATTGCTGAATGTCTAAAATAACTTCAGAAATACAACCAATAAAGTCAATCATAAAATACTATTCATTAATCAAAAATAAGTATTATCAAAGTTATAAAATCAATACTGAATAGTATTATTTTTGATCTTTGTATGATGAACCACGACATTAGTTTTAAACAGATTAACAAACTAGCAATGCCTGCTCTAATTGCAGGAGTCGCAGAACCACTACTTTCTACCACAGATTTAGCCATAGTAGGTAATATTCAAGAGAATGCTACCGAAAGTATTGCTGCGATAGGTATAGTAGGGGCTTTTTTATCGATGTTAATTTGGGTGTTTGGGCAAACTCGTAGTGGAATATCATCTATCGTTTCACAATATTTAGGGGCAAATAAACTTAACGAAATTAAAAACTTACCAGCACAAGCCATTGTTATTGTGTTAGGAGTAAGCGCACTTATTTTAGGATTGAGTTATCCTTTTGCAAAAGAAATTTTTGAGTTCTACAATGCCTCTGGAACAATTTTAGACTACTCTGTTGAGTATTACAAAATCCGTGTTTTCGGATTTCCATTTACACTTTTTACGATTGCTGTTTTTGGTACATTTAGAGGTTTGCAAAACACTTATTACCCAATGCTTATTGCCATAGTTGGTACGTTTATTAATATTGGGTTAGATATTGTGTTGGTGTATGGAATAGAGGGGTTGATACCTGCTATGCATATTCAGGGAGCTGCGTATGCAAGTGTAGTTGCACAAGTTACTATGGCAATAATTTCGGGGGTACTATTATTAAAAAAGACAGATATTCCATTAACATTCCGTTTGCCATTTAACCCTGAAATACCAAAGTTTATCAACATGGTACTTAACTTATTTGTACGAACTATCGCTTTAAATGTTGCTTTGTATTTTGGAACTTCCTACGCTACCAATTATGGTGATGCTTATATTGCAGCCTATACCATCGGATTTAATTTATGGCTCACAGGCGCTTTCATGATTGATGGTTATTCTTCCGCAGGAAATATTTTATCAGGTAAATTATTGGGAGCAAAAGCGTATAAAGCCTTAGTTACCCTAGGAAACCGATTAATTACTTATGGGTTTCTCTTTGGATTGTTGCTTGCGGTTGTTGGTTTTGTTTTATATCAATTTATAGGAAAAGTGTTCACTAAAGAACCTGAGGTTTTAGAGCAGTTTTATAATACCTTTTGGATCATTTTAATTATGCAACCTATCTGTTCTATTGCTTTTATTTATGACGGAATGTTCAAAGGGATGGGAGAAATGAAATACTTACGAAACGTTTTATTACTAGCAACAGGTTTCGTGTTTATACCTACCTTGTTGTTTTTTGACTCGTTAGATTATAAATTATATGCTATTTGGATTGCTTTTTTCTTATGGATGATTGCTAGAGGAACCCCATTAATTGTAAAGTTTAGAAGAAAGTTTTTACCACTTGCCCAAAAAACGTAATTTTGAACAAACAACGATAAACAAATGACTACAACAACTAGAGAAAATGGAAGTTTATATACAAATATTGAAAACAATATTGCAACGGTTGAGTTTGGGCATCCAGCAAGCAATTCTTTTCCGAGTGCATTATTAGAGCGTTTAGCAAATGAATTTGATAAACTTTCTGTTAATGATGAGGTTTCAGTAATTGTATTAAAATCGGAAGGAGAAAGAGCCTTCTGTGCTGGTGCCTCTTTTGATGAATTGGTAGCGATTGATAATTTGACGGACGGAAAAGCATTTTTTTCAGGGTTTGCCAATGTTATTAATGCGATGCGCCGTTGTTCGAAACTAATTGTTGGTAGCGTACAAGGAAAAACTGTTGGTGGTGGAGTTGGATTAGCAGCTGCTTGTGATTATGTGTTAGCTACAGAGCATGCTTCTATTAAACTTTCTGAATTTACGATAGGTATTGGTCCGTTTGTAATTGCGCCTGTTGTAGAACGTAAAATAAACGTAAGCGGTTTAGCAGAATTAACCTTAGATGCTACCAGTTGGAAAAGTGCGTATTGGGCTAAAGAAAAAGGTTTGTATGCACGTGTTTTTGAAACACAAAGTGAATTGGATAAAGAAGTTGCCATTTTATCAGAAAAACTAGCTTCTTATAATCCAGAAGCGTTAGCAGAAATGAAAAAGGCTTTATGGATAGGAACTGAACATTGGGAAGAGTTACTAATTGAAAGAGCTGAAACCTCTGGTAAGCTTGTATTATCAGATTTTACCAAAAAAGCATTAGAAAAATTCAAGAGGTAAGAAATTACCTCTTTTTTTCATAAAAATAATCTGGCTTCCATATTAGATTTCCAAAAATAATTTTCAGTTTATGGTTTAAGGTTTTACACTTTTTAACATCTTTCCATATGTTTTTATATTCAATAAAATTTATTTTAATAGGATTGTTGGTTTTAATGTTTTTAGTTAGTCCATAAATTACTTTTTCTTCCTCCCTTTGAAAGGTACCGAATACTTTATCCCAAATAATTAAAAAACCACCATAATTTTTATCTAAATACTTGTTATTAGAACCATGGTGTACTCTATGCACTGAAGGAGTATTAAACACTTCATCTAACCAACTTAATTTACCAATATATTCTGTATGAATCCATGTTTGAAATTGAGCTACTAGAATCAATCCGACAATAGCTTGAAATGGAGAAAAACCAACTAAAACCATTGGAATTAAGAAAGCCCATTCAAATAAACCCTCTACAATACTCAAACGCATTGAAATGGTAAGATTATAATCTTCAGATGAATGATGAACACTATGACTAGCCCATAATATTCGATGCTCATGTTCTAAACGATGCATCCAGTAATAGGTAAAATCAGCAACGAAAAAAGCAAGTATCCAAGTAAAAGTATTCATAGGTATTGATAAAGGTGTTATCCAATGAAAAGGCATTAAAAAGATTACACCAATAGATCCTATAATTGTTTTTTCAATAAGTTGATTTAAGAAAAAGATACTAATATTTGCAAAGGTGTCTTTCCAACGCCTTCTTTTTCTAATAATAAAATCGACTAACAATTCAATGATAATTAAGCTTGTATTAAATAGAAAAAAATAACCTATATACAACATAACATTAGACTCTTCAAATAATGATATTAATTTGGCAAAACTCATTTCTATCTTTCTTTTTTAGTTACATATTCAGGAATAAAATAAGAGAACCATAAAAACCACAATAGGTTTGTTAATACCCAAGGAGAATTGTTTCCTTGAAAAAAGTCAATTATGTAAGGAATGTAATACGTACCTAAAAAACCTAAAAAGCCTAAATACCAATACTTGTGTAATTTGTAATCTTTCATGTGCTTATATTTATTTAATTAACAAAACAAAAATAGTTTGGGTAATGTAGGAGTGTTTGTCTATTTAGGACAAAAATTACCTTAGTATAAGAATCAAAGAAAGAGCGTTAATTTCTGTTTATTGGTCTTCGATTATATTACAGGAATGTAGATTTCTGTAATTAATTCTTCTTGAGAAGTATTTTCCTCATCATTTAAATAAAACTCTAAGATTGGTGCGTCAGCAAACTCTAATTGAACCTCATACATCCAATGCGCATAAATTGTATTGTATGTTTCAAAACAGCTTTCATGACTTCCTTTATGAACAAATTTTGCATATTTTTGAGAAGCAACTTCTTTAACTTTAAACATTCCTTCAACTTCAATTTTTTGTGCTTCTGTAAGTATAATTCCTGCATTATACCTACAATTAATAGATTCCGTTATTTCATCGTCATCCAAAACTTCACCAACAACAATAGTTTTATCAGTTAATAATTTACACTTATGAGCATATTTTAAAAGCTGTTTCCAGGTTTTCTCAATACCTTTTACATTTTCGTAAGCTCCTTGATATTGTATATAAAGCATTTGAAATGTTGGTAGAGTTTCAATTTCAAACTTTAATAAAGAATCATTTTTTTCATTATATTCTTCTAAAATTTGATTTGTAATTTTTTGTTGCAATGTATAAGAGCTTCTAAATCTAGATGGTGTACAGCGAAAATACTTTTTAAAAGCTTTACTAAAAGCTGCTACATCACTATATCCAATTTCTAGAGCAATATCTGAAATTTCATTATCTGAAAACTTTAAATACTGTGCAGCTTTTTCTAGTTTTCTTCTTTTAAGAAACTGACCAATAGTTTCATGCTGTAACGCTAAAAATATTCTATTAATATTTCGATAGGAATAAAAAGAAATATCTTCAATTTCATGTATATCTATTGATGTTTTAAAACGCTCTTCTAAAAAATCTAACAACTTATTAAAACGTTCTATTTGTGTTGAGTTTTTCATATATGGTATTTTACCTCTCAAAATTACAACAGGTTCTCACTTTATGGTTTGTTTGTTTAGGACAAAAGGTAAAAAATAAATATTGTCTTAAATGAACAAACTCACATTTTATCTGCATTATACTTTTGTTTAGAATTTAACAACCACTTATAGTATGTATCGAATTACTTTACTTATCACCTTGTTTTTAGCATCTCTATCTCTTTTTTCTCAAAAAAGTCTAAAATCTAAATTAATTGGAAAATGGCATATTCAAAATTATGAAGTACTTGGTGAAGTGTATCAGCCTTCTTTAAAAGAGAGCAATGATTATATCTTATTTAAAACAAACATGCTTTTTGAAGCTTCCTCTGAAGGAAATCAAGACAAAGGAACATGGAAATTAAACAAGGAAACCAAAATATCATTGATAACAGATGAAAATCAAAGTTTAGAAGTTACTTTATTAAAAATAACTTCGGTTTTTTTAACTATAAAGTATAACACTAAAGAATTAGACTACATTATTTTTCACTATAGAAAACAATAAATATGCGTTGTTTATTTTGGCTAACTCTTTTTTTAGCTAGTTTCGTTCACGCTCAAAATCCTAATATAAGTAAGAAAGAAACTCCAAGAACTATTCATATACTTTCTTACAATACTATTTTTAGTAAACATTACAAAGGGTTTAAAATTAAATACTCTGAGTTTTTAGATATTAAGGAGGACTTTATAATTCCTGTTGCATTTTCATTCAATAACTATCAACTAAAGTCAAATGTTTTAAAAAGTAAGGGCTACAAAAATTTTAATCAATTTTTATTAGGAGTTGGTTTAGATGGGTTTATTAAATTTTACAAAGGTATTTATATAGGTGTTGGTGTAAATGTTCCTTTTGGGCATGAAACAGCTAGGGGTTTTAATAACGAAAAAAAATCAAAATTCTTAATTGGATTTGAATCTAAGCAAGGAATAAGGTTGATTCCTTGGGAAGATTTAGGTATAGTTTTAGGAGTAAACTACAAACAGCAGTTTATCAATTCTAATGTGCTAAATAGAGAATTAAACTTTGAATTGGAATTAGGTATTAATTTTTAAAGTTTTTTCATTTTCTAGAGAGCTAAAAATTATAACATTTGAAATCAAATTCGTAATTTTGGCGAATAAAACAAGCATTAAAATGGGAAATTCTTTCTTTGCTATTTTAGCAGCAGGTGTTGCAGTTATTTATTTTTTTAATAAATATAGAGCAAACAAAAGGTTTAAAAGAAAATAAGAACCACTACAAAAAGTAGAGAAGTAACCTTTTTTAAAGGTTATTTTATAGCTTCTTTAGATATAGATAATTTATGAGTAAGATTAGAATTACCAAACAGTTTACATTTGAAACTGGACATGCATTGTATGGTTATGATGGAAAGTGTAAAAATGTTCACGGACATAGTTACAAGCTTTCGGTTACCGTAATTGGTTCTCCAATTACAGAGGCAAGTAATGTTAAGTATGGAATGGTGATTGATTTTGGAGACCTAAAGAAGATAGTAAAAGAAGAAATTGTTGATGTATTTGATCACGCTACGGTATTCAATAAAAACACTCCTCATGTTGAGTTAGCTAAAGAGTTAAAAGATCGAGGACATCATGTAATCTTAGTAGATTACCAACCAACAAGTGAAATGATGGTGATTGATTTTGCTAAGAAAATAAAAGGTAGACTTCCTGAAAACATCAAACTACACGCGATTAAACTACAAGAAACAGATACCAGTTTTGCAGAGTGGTATGCTTCTGATAATAAATAGTAATACAAAATAAAGAGGGAGGTTAGTTAACTAACCTCCCTCTTTATTTTATTAGTTGCACTGTTCGTTTAACTATTTAAAATATTTCTTCTTAAAATATGAGTAGCTAGCAATTCCAGAATGGGGAATAAAACCAATAATGTCTTTAGTTTTGGCATTCATTATCATTTTATGAGTTACCGGTAATACTGAACTGGCACTAATAGCCCCAAAACTACTTTTCGCCTTGACAAGTTTTTTTATTATTGGAAAAGCAACTAAAACATCTTCTTTGTTTTCAAAAGCTTCTGAAATTCTATTAGCAGAAACTAATTTTACAGTAGCTTTTGGAAGAAGTGCTTGTAAATCGTTTTTTATTTTACCGTGTACAATCGCTTTCTGAAATAAAATAGTGCTTCCTTCAAGTTTGGCGCAATTGTTTTTCATTTCTTCTTCAGCAAAGTCTTCAAAAGTAATTTTATCATTAACCTCTATAGCTTTCTTGATATATTTTTGAGATAAAACAATAGATGCCATCATATTTTCTTTAGATAAATATGTTGGACCATTTTCTTTTTCTTTCTCTAAAAATCCCATAGCTTTTTTAAGCTCTTTATCGGCATAACCAGGAAGATTATAGTTTACATTAGTAATATGGTTTTGATAAATAGCCTTTTTCCTATTTTTTTCCGAAGCACCATAGGTAATAGCATAAATATGAGTAGATTCTAAGTTATAGAATTTGTTAATTTTAACATTTCCAAGAGTTTGGGTGGTTAAAATAGTTAAATCTAAAACAGCATAAGTGTTGGTTTTATTTTTAACTAAATCTTCTAATTGTTTATTTGTAAGGTATTGAATATTTTCAACAGAATTTAATTTCCAATATTCAGGAACAATGTCTTTAATATTGTTGTTAAAGTAAGAGATATGCTTTCTGTAATCTCTTAGTTCTTTTTGATACTTTTCTTTCTTTTAATGGCAAAGGAAGAATAAATAAACTTATTCTACAACTTTAAAAACACTGATTTTTTTAGGAAAATTTAAAGTTATTTTCCGTTAAACTCATTCATTGTATTGGCTAACCCTGCATTTATAAATGAGGTAACTGCATTAACAGATGTTGGTATGCGTTCAATCATAGCACTTTCTTCTTCAGTAGACCATTCTCCTAATACATAATCAACTTGTCGTCCTTTAGAATAATCTGAACCAACCCCAAAGCGAAAACGAGGATAAGCACCTGTGTTAAATTTATCTTGAATATCTTTTAGTCCGTTGTGCCCACCAGAACTTCCTTTTCCTTTAATACGAAGCTTTCCGAAGTCGATATTCAAATCATCAGTAATAATCAGTAAGTTTTCTACCTGAATATTTTCTTTTTGCATCCAGTATTTAACTGCTTTTCCACTTAAATTCATATAAGTGTTAGGTTTTAAAACAATAACTGTTTTTCCTTTAATTTTAAGTTTAGCAATATCACCTAGCTTATCGGTTTCAAAAGAACCTCCGTGCTCTTTTACAAAAGCATCAGCGATTTTAAAACCAATATTATGACGTGTGTTGTGATATTTTTCACCAATATTACCTAAACCTACGATTAAAAATTTCTTCATCGGATTGTCTTCTATAGCTGTTGATTGTTTTTTCGAAAAGCCAAATATTTTTTTAAAAAAGGAACTAAAAATCATGAGGCAAAAATAAAAAAAAGCGCTACACATGGTAACGCTTTTTGTAAACTTAACTAAGTAAGTTTTATTTTTCTACATCAGCTGCTGCTTTTGCCGCGTTACGAGACATACGAACTTGAGCAACTACTGTGTTGTCTGGGTGTAAAATTGTATAGTTATCGTTCTTTAAAGTAGTAACATATAACTTATTACCAATTTCTAACTCAGTAATATCAGCTTCGATATAATCTGGTAAATTAGCTGGTAACGCTTTTACTTTTAACTTACGTAAGTTGTGACGTAAAGCACCACCTACCATAACACCTTTAGAAACTCCTACTAAACGTACAGGAATATCCATTGTTACATCTCTATCATCAAATAATTGGTAGAAATCTACGTGTAAAATACTATCGTGTACTGGGTGAAACTGTATATCTTGTAATACAGCATTGTATGCTACACCGTCTAATTCAATCGTAGCAGTAAATACATCTGGAGTATATACTAATGACTTGAACGATTTTTCATCAGCTGAAAAATGTACTGGTTTGTCTCCTCCGTATAATACGCAAGGAACCTTTCCAGCATTACGTAAGGCTTTGGTTGCTTTTTTACCTACGCTTTCTCTTTGAGATCCTTTGATTGTAATTGATTTCATTACTTTGTTTATTAAATTTATTTACATTAAAAATTGATCGCTAATTGATGTATTGTCTTGAACTTTATGCATCACATCAGCGAACAAAGCGGCGCAAGATACAACTTTTATTTTAGAGGTATTCTTTTTTAAAGGAATTGTATCTGAAACGATTAGCTCTGTTAGTTTTGAATCTTGAATTCTTTCATATGCATTACCAGAAAGAATTGGGTGTGTACAAATAGCACGTACACTTTTAGCACCACGTTCCATCATTAAATCAGCTGCTTTCGTAAGCGTTCCTCCAGTATCAATCATATCATCTACAAGAATTACATTCTTCCCTTCAACTTGACCAATAAGTTCCATATGTGAAATCACATTGGCTTTTTGACGCTGTTTATAACAAATAACAACATCACTTTCTAAGTATTTAGAATACGCATATGCTCTTTTAGAACCTCCCATATCTGGGGAAGCAATACTTAAGTTATCTAATTTTAAGCTTTTAACATATGGTAAAAAGATAGTCGACGCAAATAAATGATCTACAGGTTTTTCAAAGAACCCTTGAATTTGATCAGCATGTAAATCCATGGTCATAATTCTTGTTGCTCCTGCCGTTTCTAATAGTTTAGCAACTAACTTTGCACCAATTGCCACACGAGGCTTGTCTTTTCTGTCTTGGCGAGCCCAACCAAAATAAGGCATTACGGCAGTAATATGTCTTGCAGAAGCTCGTTTAGCACCATCACACATTAATAACATTTCCATTAAATTGTCAGCTGAAGGAAACGTTGACCCTACAATGAAAACCCTTCTTCCTCGTATAGACTCTTCAAAAGCAGGTTGAAATTCACCATCGCTAAAATGTGTAGTAATTACATTTCCTAGTTTGGTTCCGTAAGCATGGGCAATTTCTTCTGCTAATTCAATACTTTGTGAACAGGCAAAAATTTTTGGGCTTAATTGGTTTGTAGCCATTTACAAAAAGATATTTATAGTTAGTGTTGTTGTTGAGGCAAAAATAAAACTATTTTAAGAGTTTAAAAGATATTTTAAATGAAATATTTTATAGATTTGCACTCATCAAAGCCAAAGTGGTGGAATTGGTAGACACGTCGGATTCAAAATCCGATGCTCGCAAGGGCGTGTGGGTTCGAGTCCCACCTTTGGTACAAAAGCTGTGCAATAAGCACAGAACCAGTTTTTTTATTCAAAAATTAAAAAGCTGTGTCAAAATTGAGTCATTTTTAAGTTCCTGCAAAAGGAAGAATTTAAGCGTTTCAGAAATCGCGTTCCTAAAATATGGCTACAGTTTAAAATTGAATTTATATACCATATTGGGTGTTTTAAAATCTGAAAGGCACATGTAATCTTATTTGGTTGTATAAATTAACTGCATTTTTTGAAGCTGTTTTTGCGTGCGCTACATTATCAAAGGTCTGGTCGAGTAAAATTCATCTTTTAGAATACCGTTTACACTTTCTGCAAGGTATTTTCTTCTGTTATACTAATAGCTATCCTTTTTCTTTTAAGGATTTATATGTTTTCTGATTGTAAGTTTGGCTAAAATTTTTAATTCGAAAGGTTTGTTCAAAGTTGAAAGTCTTCGAGGATTTTCAGAAGTAGACGAGAACAAGCAATTAACTTTATACAATGCAAGCTGCCAGTCTTAAGGTTCTTATGTTTTAAAATTTATTTCCTACATAATCAGTTCTAGCTCCTATATCCTGACCATTACTAGCAGCTCCTTTTCCCGGTGAATTCATTTGTAACTCATAACTTTTAGGATTGATAATGGGGTCTAAAAATCTTGGGAAACCAGCTATTGAATTAAGGTCTTGATTATCTGGAACAGAATTTACTTTCCATTGCGCCAACGTGTATTCTTCAGACTGATAATAAATATTACCTCCAAGGAGTTGATAATTAGAAGTATTGGTATTAGTGTTTGTTTTATACCTAAGTAACTCAAGGTTACCTAATATCACATTATTTTCTATAGTAGCATTAATAACAGGGTCGTTTCCATTTTGTATTTTCAAATCTGACAAAAAAGTATTATGAGAGATAAAGTGTCCGTCAGGTTGTTCAGAGCCACCTCCGTTAGATATTTCTACATCACTGCTAAATATGTTGTTAGTAATTTCAAAAACACCTCCTTCAGCTTTTCCTGCAAAAAAACAAGACTCACCAGTAGATGTTTCAGGTTGATAATTATACTTAATATGAATATCAGCAGGGCCGTTGATTGACTGATTAGAATGCTTATAGTAAAGAGGTCTAGGTGCATTTGTGATTACATTGTTTTCTATTCGCATATGTGTTACACGAAAAGCAATGATAGCAGCTGTATTACCATGAACACCATCGCTAATTACACCTGGTCCTGTAAAATTACAATTAAATATTCCAAAATAGTCTGAATTATAATTTAGAGCCTGAAAAAAGCCATGATTATCTCCACCAGAGCCAGTCATTTTCCCCACAACGTTTCTTATAGTATGATGATTGGTTGGTGTATCTTCTCCTAAATTGATTCCCTCAGAACCAGTCATTTCAAAGCCGTACCAAAGCCAATTTTCCTGTCCGTCTATTTCTACTCTGGCATTCAATGTTAATTTAGCAGGAGTTGATAGTGAAGGAGCGCTTCTTATATAAGCGAATTGAGAAGGTTTTCCTGGACCAGGTCCATAAAATTTAGTATCAATAAAAGAATTAACAGTAATATCAGATGCTATATTTAAACAGTACCAAGTACTTGAAGCAGCTAATTCTTGTAATGCTTTATCAAAAGTTGCCCAAGGAGCATCTTTTGAACCATTGTTATCATCATTAGCATTAGCTCCTCCTAAAAACCTTTGATTTGAAATAGCAATCTCATGAGAGGGAATTGAAGGGTAGTTTTTATCTGAATAGATCCTAAACTCTTCATCAATAGGCTCCAAATCTATTTTATCTTCCTTTAAACATGATATCAAAAATAAAGACAAGGATAATAGTAAAAATGTAATGAGTTTTATTAGAGGTTTCATAGATGTTTTTTAATTACGTATATTTTTATTGATTGTTGCTAATGGTTGTAAAGGTGTGTTAAGTTAGCAATTCATTAATTTTAGTATTTTAAATCAGAAAGAAAAAACGTAGAGTAAAGTTACGATATACGTTGAAACTTAGATTTCGTCAACATTAATAATCCCCTCTCTCTCTTCTATTAAAACAACAATGTTCAAATTTAATGAAGAATTTATTTATTTTTTAGCTCAGTTCTTTGTTAGCGTGTCATTTTTATTCGAGTAATTATATTCTATCAATCATCGACATTGTGTTAAGTAAACAATGAGCAATAATTAAAGGCCATAAATTCCGTCCAAATTTCACATAAGCGATTCCCATAATCAAACCTATAATTCCAGCAGTCAGTGACCTTGCTGAAAAATCATAAGAATGTCTAAATCCAAAAATTGCGGCTTGTAATACCACTGCAATTATTGTAGCAAAAGCAGTTGATGAAAAAAGACGTTCAATCCAATTCATTAAAAATCCTCTATCTAATAATTCCTCCAACATTGATTCTAATAAAACCATAGGCATAATGGATAAAAAAAGCAACCAATTCCCTTTTAGATTTCCAAATTTTGAAGTTGCAGTTTCAGATGAAGTATCTGGTGCAATTGAAATTGGCAAACTGTCTTTGACAATCTCAAATATTATCATTGAAATAATTACAGCGATAAGAATTAAAATCGAAATTCCGAGAGCTTTAAGAACATTGTTTGGTTTGCGTAAACCTAACTCTTTCCAAGTAACATTTCTTGCTTTCATTCTCCAAGTTGCAACTATCAAAGTTATAAATGACCAAAAAAGTCCATTCGCAAGAAAACCTATTTTCGGGATGTATATTTCTCTAATCAAAAACATTACAGAAATGTAAATAATTAAGTCAAAAAGAAATCCTTTGTAATTAGAAGGTTTTGAAGCAGAGTTTAGGATGTTGAAGTTCATTTTGGTTATTTAGTTTTAGGATTGGACGATTTTTTTTGAAAATGTTACAATCCTAATTTTCGGGTGGTTTTTCAAATGCATTTAAATTTTGTTTTACAATTTCTTTTTTCATTTTTACAAATCAGCATTTTTTTATAAAACTAATCATTTTTTAATATAATTTTTATATTCATCGTAAGTTATTGATATATAAAATTTTATGTTGGTTTATTTTATAATGAATACAAATAATATATATAAGTAGATGAAAAAAATAATTAGAGGGTGTTTTTTTAAAAATTAGTTTACTCAAAAAGCAGGCTTTATCATTTTATTCAGAATATAGAATAAATCCAAGCTACATCGCTATAAATTATATCTATTAATTATTTAAAAAATATAACTATTTCAAATATAGATTTGTTAAAAATCAATTAATAATTAAAAATGAAAAAAATAATTTTAAGCGTAGTCACAGCTTCTTTACTTTTTTCTTGTAGTGGTAAACAAAACCATGGAGAAGAAAAAGAAAAGGGAGGTTGTCCTTTTGGCTTTGACAAAGGGCATAAAAAAGAACAGTTAACAGAAACTAAGTCAAACAAAGATTGGTGGCCCAATAAGTTAGATTTAGATGTACTTGCACAAAACTCGGAATTATCTAACCCGATGGGAGAAAGTTTTAATTATGCTGATGAATTTAATAAGCTAGATTATGCAGCGTTAAAGGCAGACCTAACTAAACTAATGACAGATTCTCAAGATTGGTGGCCTGCAGATTATGGACACTATGGACCTTTATTTATTCGGATGGCATGGCATAGTGCAGGAACATATCGTACGGGAGATGGTAGAGGAGGCACTCGTATGGGAATTCAACGTTTTGCCCCACAAAATAGTTGGCCAGATAATGCTAACTTAGACAAAGCGAGAAGATTGTTATGGCCTATTAAACAAAAGTACGGGAAGAAAATTTCTTGGGCAGATTTAATGATTTTAACAGGGAATGTAGCCATAGAGTCTATGGGGTTAAAAACTATTGGTTTTGCTGGAGGTAGAGAAGATGTTTGGGTACCACAAGAAGATGTGTATTGGGGGTCTGAATCTGGTTGGTTAGAAAGTAGAAGATTGAATGAAAATGGAGAGTTAGATTTAGAGGTTGAAAACCCTTTAGCAGCTGTGCAAATGGGATTAATTTATGTAAATCCTGAAGGGCCAGACGGAAACCCAGACCCAGTAGCATCAGCTAAAAATATACGTATTTCATTTGGTAGAATGGGAATGAATGATGAAGAAACGGTTGCTTTAATAGCAGGTGGACATACTTTTGGAAAAACTCATGGAGCAGGACCAGCAGATAATGTTGGACCTTCACCTGAAGCAGCAGGTATTGAAGAACAAGGCTTAGGATGGAGAAGTAGTTATAAATCGGGTAAAGGAAAAGATGCCATTACTTCTGGTTTAGAGGTTATTTGGACACCAACACCAACACGATGGAGTCATGCTTTTCTAAATACGTTATTTGATAATGAATGGGAATTAACTAAAAGCCCTGCAGGAGCACACCAATGGGCAGCTAAAGATGTTGGAGAGGTTTTTCCTGATGCTTTTGATAAAAATAAGAGACACAGACCTACGATGTTAACTTCAGATTTAGCTTTAAAGTTTGACCCAGAATATAAGAAAGTTTGTGAGAAGTTTTTAGAAGACCCTTTAGCTTTTGATAAAGCTTTTGCGAAGGCTTGGTTTAAGCTTACACATAGAGATATGGGTCCTAAAACTACCTATTTAGGACCAGAAGTTCCTGAAGAAGAGTTTATTTGGCAAGATCCTATTCCTACACGTACTTACAAGCTGATAACTGAGGTAGATATTAATTCTTTAAAAAAGGAAATTATAAATTCAGGGATTCCACATAACCAATTGATAGAAACAGCTTGGGCATCAGCTTCTTCTTTTAGAGGTTCTGATAGAAGAGGAGGTGCAAATGGAGCACGTGTTCGTTTAGAGCCACAAGTTAATTGGGAAAGTAATAATCCTGGGCAATTAAAGAAAGTTTTGACTATTTATGAGGAAATACAGTCTAAATTTAATAATGATTCTAACAGTAGAAAAGTTTCTATGGCAGACTTAATTGTTTTAGGAGGTTCAGCTGCGGTTGAAGAGGCGGCAAAAAAAGCAGGTTTTCCAATTAAAGTTCCTTTTAACCCTGGTAGAACTGATGCTACACAAGAGCAAACAGACGTAAATTCTTTTGCTGTTTTAGAACCAATGGCTGATGGCTTTAGAAACTATGAAAAAAAGAAATATACACTAAAACCAGAAGAATTGTTAGTTGATAAAGCGCAGCTATTAACCTTAACTACTCCTGAAATGACCGTTTTAGTTGGTGGTATGAGAGCTTTAAATGCAAATTATAATAATTCAAAAAATGGAGTGTTAACCAATAATCCAGGGGAATTAACGAATGATTTCTTTGTTAACCTGTTAGATATGAGTACATATTGGGAACCTACTTCTGAAGAACAATTGGTATTTGAAGGGAAAGATAGGGCAACTAATGAAGTAAAATGGACAGCGTCTAGAGCAGATTTAATCTTTGGGTCTAATTCTGAATTACGAGCTTTAGCTGAGGTATACGCGAGTAATGATGCTAAAGAAAAGTTTGTAAAAGATTTTATCGCTGCTTGGGTTAAGGTAATGAACTTAGACAGGTTTGATTTAAAGTCTTAAATAATAATATAGAGTAAGCAAGAATATTTGCAAACCTATGCCAAAACCTTGGCATAGGTTTCTTTAGTTATATCAAATTTTCAATATCTTTTTTAGCTTCTTTAAACTCTTCAGGAGTGTTAATGTTTCTAATAAGGTGGTCATCAACTTCAATAATTTCAATTTCAGAATTGATTAACATTTTACGAGGGCATGAATACCCTTGAGCTAAATATTGCAACAGTTTTCCGTAAGCTTTCGGCTCGTAAATAGTGATTAAAGGCTCGGGGAACTCTTTGCTTTTCCCTTTGATAGCCGTAGCAACTTTACTAGGATTTCTTTTTTGTAAAAGTAAAGTAATAAGCTCTTTGTTTACAAAAGGAATGTCGGTAGCCAATACTAACCAAGCTGCATTTGGGTTCTTTTGAAAAGCAGAACAAATACCACCAAAAGGGCCCAAGTTTAAAAAGGTATCGTGAATTTCATTATCTTTTTTTGAAGGTTTTTGAACAGAAAAAAAGGTTTCTAAAGAACAGTTTTCTAATAACTCTTTAAGGTGTTCTTTTTGAGGTTTTCCAAAATAATTTAGTTCTGATTTATCTGTACCCATTCGAGAGCTTTTCCCCCCAACTAATACCAAACCTTTTATAGGAGTAATATGTTCTTGAATTAAATTTTGAATATGATTTGTGATTTTATCAACCTGATTAATCGTGTATGAAGTTATGTTTTTAATGTTTGAAAACTTCTCTGTTAAACAATCAAAATACTTTGAGTCTTCATTCAACTTAATTATAAACTGGATGTTGGTTAGTTGCTCTAAACGTTTCTTTACAGATGCTTCTTTTTCATCATCTAAAATTAAAATTTGTTTTGCTCCCTGATAATGATTTCCGTTAATAAATAGAAAATCGTGATTGTAAAACTGTAAGCGTTGTTCGTATTTATTTATAGAAGAAGTTGTGTTTATTTGAAGGTTTCCTTCATGATGAAAGGTGTATTCAGATACGGTATTTTGCTCAACATCTTTAGCATGTGAAGCATCAAAATAACCTAAGTTATAGTTCGGTAATCTTTTGGAAACTTCATGAACTAAATTAGCAATAACGCCACATTTGGTTCCTAAGATTGCAATTTCATTAGGAGCAAAATTATCTGTATGTTTTTTAACTAGGTTTGTATGTTTGGTGTGTTTCTTATCCATTTTTTATATCTGATTTTCCACCTGTTTTTTCTATTAACTTTACTTCTCTAATTACCATTTTTTGACTGATAGCTTTACACATATCATAAATAGTTAAGCAAGTTGCCGAAGCTCCCGTAAGCGCTTCCATTTCTACTCCTGTTTTACCTTCGATGGTTACTTTACAAAAAACCTCTACCTGCTCATTGTCTACAATATTAATGTCAATATCAACTCCGTTTATTAACAAAGGATGACACATTGGGATGATATCTGAAGTTTTTTTCACTGCTTGAATTCCAGCAATGATAGCTGTTTGAAAAACAGGTCCTTTTTTAGTGATGAGTTCATCATTGGTAAAATGACTCACAATTTCTGAACCTAAAAACATAGTTGCTTTAGCAATAGCGGTACGTTTCGTGATTTTTTTATCAGAAACATTTACCATTTTAGGTTGGTTTTGTTCGTTTATGTGGGAAAAGTTGCTCACTTTATATAAGTTTTTAATTTTTAGTTAAACTCCGCTGTAATGTTTTTACAATTGCTGTTAATAGCCTAATTAGCTCCTATTGAAGTGCCACTTCTTAAAAGTTGCTTAGAGATTATGTATTCGTTTTCAGAAGACAATTTTTTATAAAGTGTAATTATTTTAAGTGAAAACTGAAAACTTTTTTCTTGTACAAGGCTCTTTTTCATAACTTAAAATTAAGAATTTAAAACTAAAAACTCCGATACGTTAGTATAGGAAAAACACTTCCTTTCTTAAAATCTGTTTCTTCAGTTTTTGGGAGTTCGATAAAACCATCTGCTTCTACCAAACTAGCTAAATCACCTGAGCCATTTCTTTTCATTGGGTAGGCGACTAAATGCCCAAATTTACTTTCTAGTTTTACTTGTAAAAAGCAAGTTAAATTAGGTTTAAAAGTAATATTTTCTGCTAAAATTGCTGTTTTTTCTTCTGAAGGTAATCCTGCCGATTTTAAATACCAAGGGTAAAAATATACCATACAATTTACAAAGGTTGAAACTGGATTTCCTGGAAAAGCGAATACGTTGCAGTTATCTGTAGTGCCAAACCAAAAAGGTTTACCAGGTCGTTGCGAAACCCTATGAAATAGTTTTTGAACGCCTAACTCACTTAAAACCTCAGGTAAAAAATCAAACTTTCCCTTACTTACAGCCCCACTGAATAAGAGTATATCATATTTTTTTAGGTAAGATTCTATTTTCTCTCTTAAAACTGATTTTTCATCAGTAATATGGGCTGTTTCTGCTGGAATTTTTAAATCGTTCAATAAGGAAACTAAAGTATATACATTGCTTCTACGAATTTGATGATCTAACGGATTTTCATTAACATCAACTAATTCATCACCAGTAGAAACAATCATTACTTTTGGTTGTTTGACAACTTTTACAGTGGCTTTACCTACAGTAGCTAACACACCAATTTCAGCAGCGGAAACAATCGTGTTCTTTTTTATTAGAACTGTACCTTTACTTTTATCAGAACCCTGTGTGTGGATGTTTTGCCCTTCTTTAATTTCATCAATAGTAATAGTGGCTACTAATGTGTTAATATCAACATCTTCATAACGAATTACGGTATCACAGTTATTAGGTAATACAGCTCCTGTCATTACTTCATAACAGTTGGCTGCATTATCCAGTGTTTTTTGTGGACTTCCAGCAGCTTGGATTCCTTCTATGTTAAAATCACGAAATCCTTGTTCAAAAAAACGATAATTAATAGCAATACCATCCATGGCTATTCTATTGAAGGGAGGAAAATCTCTATCAGCAACAATATCTTCCTTTAAAACTCTTCCGACAGCTTGTAAAAATGGAATTTCTTCAATTCCGAAATCTTGTGTGTTTTCTAAAATTATATGTTTAGCTTCTTCTACTGTTATCATATGTTAAAGTGTAACTGTTAAATCGTTAAAAAACTTAATTGTTACATTTTCAAATTATCTATTTAATACATTGAAATTATCCTCCAATGGTACTCATACTTTCAGTTACATTTCCTTTTCTATTTGCTTCAGCCACAAAACCATTTTCTGGCTTTTCTTTTATCAGCGATAAAAACAAGGCTTTTAAGTCTTCATTGCTTGCACCATTTCTAATAAAGTCACGTAGGTTAAAAACACCATCATCAAACAGGCAATTTTTAAAAGTTCCTGTTGAGGTAATCCTAATTCGGTTACAATCATTACAGATAGTACGAGTGAATGCAGGTATTATCCCTATAGTTCCCTTATGATTCTCTATAGAAAAGTTTCTAGAAGTTGATGATTTTTTTGAGGGAAGTTCAGTAACAGTAAACTTAGATTGTACTTCATTTAAGATTTTGTTGTAGTTCCAAACTTCTTTTGCGTTTCGTTGCCCTTTACCATTAAAAGGCATTTCTTCAATAAAACGAACCGCGATGTTTTTATCTTTAGTAAGCTGTACAAAATCGTTAATTTCATCGGTGTTAAAACCAGATTGTACAACTACATTCAATTTTAAACTCAACGAACTTTTTTCTAACAGTTCAAATGTTTTATAAACTTTAGGAAAAACATCACGCCTAGTTATTGTTTTAAATTTTTCTTCTTGCAAACTATCAATACTTAAATTGATGTTTTTAACTTTTTTAAGGTTTTCTATTGTGTAGATATGTTTAGAAATGAGCGCTCCGTTGGTAGTAATGTTTATATCATCCAATAAATCATTGTAAGACAACATTTCTAAAAAAGAGATAAAATCTTTTCTTACAAAAGGTTCGCCACCCGTTAAGCGGACTTTGTTTACACCTAACTCGGTAAGTACTCGAATTATTCGGTACATTTCTTTATAAGTAAGTAGTTCTTTTCTTGGTACAATATCAATACCATGTGCAGGCATACAGTATTGGCAACGTAAGTTACAACGATCGGTTACTGCCAATCGAACATAGTTAATTTGTCGTCCGAAACTATCAACAAGTTTGTGCATACAACAAAGGTACGGATTAATGAATCAATTATTTCTCGTCGTTTTTCATAGTTTTATTGAAAAGGAGTTATATAATTTCCATTTTTTGTAATAAAAAAGAAGCGTTCATGTTTTTACACACACCATTTTTTATTTTATAATCAAAATAAAGTTCGTTATTAACAATTTCGGCATCGAAATAATAATTTTCTATTTGTGAATATTCATTTGCTAATTCACATAAACTAACATCGTGTGTGGCAATAACTCCTGTAGATTTTGAACCGTTTAATTTTTCAACAAACTTTTTTGAACCTATTGCTTTGTCTTTACTATTGGTGCCTTTTAAAATTTCATCAAGAATAATAAAATAGTTGTCGGTTTTTATTTTATCGACAATAAATTTCAGACGCTTTAATTCTGAATAAAAATAGGATTCGTCGTCTGTTAATGAATCAGATGTTCGCATACTTGTAATCAATTTTATAGGTGTATACGTATAGTTTTCAGCACATACAGGCAAGCCACAATTTGCCATAACAATAGATAAAGAAATAGTACGCAAAAAAGTACTTTTACCAGCCATATTAGCCCCTGTAATAATAAAAAACTGTTCGTTATTTATTATAAAATTATTAGCAACTCTTTTAGTAGTATTTAGTAATGGATGTGCTAGGTTTTTAGCATGAATACTTGTTTTTTCTTGTTGAATATTTGGAAATGAATAGGTAGGATGGTTGTATACAAAATTAGCAAGTGAGTTTTGTGCATCGAAAAAACTTACTGTTTTAAACCATTGTTCTATAATGTTTTTATATTGATCAATCCATTGCTCTGTTTTAGTTGCGTTTTGAATGTCCCATAAAAAAAGCCCGTTACCTACTACGGCAATCAAGATGTTATTTCGCTGGTCAAAAGCATCTAAAATTTTAGAGAATTTTTTAAAAATAATAGAGGCTTTTTCGTTTTTTGTAGCAATTTCATCTTGTTTTTCTTTTAAAATAGCAGTAGTAAAATGTTCATTTTCTATTTGTTCTAATAACAAATAATATTGTTTAAAAATATCTTTAGTATTACTTGCTTCTGTATATAATTTTTGTGTTGTTTTTAAGGTAAAACTGGTAATGCTTAATCCTATAAAAAACCAAAATAAAACTATTGAAAATGTAATAACTTTAAAAGTTAATAAAATTATAAGAGTTATAGAAATTATTGAAAAAACTTTAGAAAACAACGCTAAAAACTTAGGTAGTTTTGAGGTATAATTAGTAATCCAGTTGGTAATGGTATTTGTTGGTTTTTTAGAAGAAACTAAACTTTCTAATGCTGAAAAGTGTTGACGCCATTTAACTTTTAATGAAAGTTCTTGTAGTGCTTCTTGTTTTTTTATGATAGTAGAAATAGTATTGCTTACCAATGTTGAAGCTAGTAGTATTTTACCGTCGTTGGTTACTGTTCTATTAATAAATTGAAAGAAAGATCCTTTACCAAATAAATCAATATCATTACTAAAATAATGAGTAGAATTTATAAATTCTTCACCAGTAACTAAATTAAAATAGTTTCCGTTTAACACATTAATTTCGGTTGTGTTTATAGCTATTTTATAATTTATAATTTTTTGTTCTTCTTTTAGTTTTTGGTGCTTTATTACTAAAAAAACAAAGCTCAATAAGCCTAAAAAACCTAGTATTAAAGGAATGTTAGAAAGTTGAAAAGTATAATAAATACTTATTACAGTAGCTAGAAAAACAATAAAACGAAACACACGAATACGTATAATTTTTTTGATGATTTCTGAAGAATTTTCTTTAAGCTCAACAAGTTGTTTTTTATAAAAGAGTATAGGTTTTTGCATTGTAAATTAAATAAGAATAAATGTACAACATTGCATCTAATATATTTTTATAAAAATCGTATTTTCGTTGTATGTCAACACTACTCGAACTTCAAATAAAAACACTACCAAATTTACCAGGAGTTTATCAATATTTTGATAAGGAGAATGTTATTATTTATGTAGGTAAGGCTAAAAACTTAAAAAAACGTGTTTCATCTTATTTTACCAAAAATCATGAGAACGGCAAAACACGTGTTTTAGTAAAAAAAATTGTTCGGATAGAGCATATTGTCGTTGACACTGAGACCGATGCATTACTGTTAGAAAACAATCTGATAAAAAAGTATAAACCACGATACAATGTGTTGTTGAAGGATGATAAATCTTATCCGTGGATTTGTATTAAAAAAGAACGATTTCCGCGTATATTTTCTACTCGTAGAGTTATTAAAGATGGGTCTGAGTATTTTGGCCCTTATACCAATGTACGAACGGTACATGCATTGTTGGATCTGATTAAAGAGTTGTACCCACTGCGAACTTGTAATTACGATTTAAGTCAAGAAAAGATTGATGCAGATAAATACAAAGTTTGTTTAGAGTACCATTTAGGAAACTGTAAAGGACCATGTGAAGCAAATCAAACGGAAGAAGATTATTTAGAAGATATTAGAGCAATTCGAAATATTATTAAAGGAAATTTTAAAGAGAGTTTACATCAGTTTGAAAAAATAATGCTTGATTTTGCTGCAGATATGAGGTTTGAAGAAGCACAAAAAATTAAAGAAAAATTAGCTTCTTTACAAAATTATCAAGCAAAGTCAACGATTGTAAATCCATCGATAAATAATGTAGATGTATTTTCTATCATTTCTGATGAATCACATGGGTATGCCAATTTTTTTAAAGTTATGAATGGTGCAATAGTGCAGTCGTATACCACAGAAATCAAGAAAAAACTAGAAGAAACCGATAAAGAACTTTTAGAGCTATTTATTATTGAAACCCGTCAACGCTTTAACTCTTTATCTAGAGAAATATTTGTGCCTTTTAAAGTTAATGTAGGTAAGAATATTAAAGTTACGATACCAAAGTTAGGAGATAAAAAACGCATTGTGGAATTGTCTGAACGAAATGCAAAATTTTATCGTCAAGAACAGTTTAAACAGATAAAGATTGTAGACCCTGATCGTCATGTGAAAAGAATCATGGCGCAAATGCAAAAAGATTTAAGATTAGGAAAAGAACCCCGTCATATAGAATGTTTTGATAACTCAAATATACAAGGAACAAACCCAGTTGCAGCATGTGTAGTTTTTAAAGATGGTAAGCCGAGTAAAAAAGATTATCGCCATTTCAATATAAAAACAGTCGAAGGTCCTGATGATTTCGCTTCAATGGAAGAAGTAGTATATCGACGATATAAAAGGTTATTAGATGAAGAACAACCCTTACCTCAGTTAATAGTTATTGATGGAGGAAAAGGACAATTATCATCGGCGTTAAAAAGTTTAGATGCTTTAGAATTAAGGGGCAAAATAGCAATAATAGGTATTGCAAAACGACTTGAGGAAATTTATTATCCAGGAGATTCTGTTCCGTTATATTTAGATAAAAAATCTGAAACACTCAAAATAATTCAGTACCTACGTAATGAAGCACACCGTTTTGGTATTACTTTCCATAGAAACAAACGAAGCAAAAGTGCGATACAATCTGAATTAGAACAAATTCCAGATATAGGCAAACAAACCATCACCAACTTATTACGTAAATTTAAATCAGCAAAAAGAGTTAAAGATGCTAGCCTAGAGGAGTTAAAGGAAGTTGTAGGGTACTCTAGAGCTCAGAAAATATATCAATATTACCAAAAAAAATAAAAATGAAAAAACTGCTAATTTTAATACTATTTCCAATTATAGTACAGGCACAAAATCAACCTAAGATAGGATTGGTTCTTAGCGGAGGAGGAGCAAAAGGAGTTGCTCACATAGGAATATTAAAAGAACTAGAAAAAGCAGGAGTTCAGGTAGATTATATTGGAGGAACAAGTATGGGAGCTATTGTCGGAGGATTGTATGCAGCAGGGTATACAGCTGAACAAATAGAAAATGCTGTTATTAAAACAGACTTTATGAGTTTGTTACAAGATAAAGTTTCTAGAAGAGAAAAACCTTTTTTTAGTAAAGAACATGGAGAAAAGTATGCAATTTCATTACCTATCAAAGAAGGGAGTTTAGGGTTGCCTTTGGGGCTTTCAAAAGGACAAAATATGTTGAATTTTTTAACGGAACTCTTAGCACCTGTTGATGAGATTACTGATTTTTCAAAACTTCCAATTCCTTTTTATTGTATAGCAACAAATATTGAAACAGGAGAAGAAAAGGTTTTAGAAAAAGGTTCGTTACCTCTTGCTTTAAGAGCAAGTGCAGCATTTCCTTCTTTATTAAATCCAGTAGATATTGAGGGTGATTTATTGGTAGACGGTGGGGTTGTAAACAACTTTCCTGTAGATGTAATGAAAACGAAAGGAGTAGATATTATTATTGGGGTGAGTGTACAAGGAGAATTGCTAAAAAGAGATGAATTGGCATCTGTAGCATCACTTTTGTTACAAATAGTGAACTTTCAAATGTATAAGAAGTCAGACAAACAAGTTGAACTTTTAGATGTTTACTTAAGACCTAATGTAATTGATTACAGCGTGATTTCTTTTGATAAAAAAGATGAAATTTTAGCAGAAGGAGAAAAAACAGCAAAAACTTATAGAGCTGTTTTTGATAGCATTGCCAAAATGCAACCTAAGAATAAAAAGTTACCAAAAGTAACTCCAAAGGAAAATAAATTTATTGTTGATAGAATTATTATTAAAGGAAATAAAAATTATACTAATAATTACATACTAGGAAAATTACAATTACGAGAAGGAGATAGTGTTTCATATAAAGAGATTTCTAAGAAAATTAATACGTTAACAGCATCAAAAAATTTTGGAAGAATTGACTATCATTTTGAAAAATCCTTCCAAGGAAAAAAGTTAGAATTAGCCGTTAAAGAAGAAAAACTACAATCATATTTACGATTAGGTTTACACTATGACCTACTCTATAAATCTGCAGTGTTATTAAATTATAACCATAAAAAAATGCTTTTTCAAAATGATGAGTTTTCACTAGATATTGGCGTAGGAGATAAAGTAAGGTATAATTTGGAATATTTTATTGATAATGGTTTGTTACCTAGCTATGGTTTTAGAACAAGGTATAATACTTTTAATAGCGATTTTATTTATAATACGGGGTTAATAAATGGGCGGTATAGAGATTTTTCAACTTCATTTTACCTACAAACAACAATTGATAAAAAGTTTGCTTTAGGTGTTGGCACAGAACATAAAAATATAAATACAAAAACACAAAATATTTCAACTGATGGTAAAGAAGATTTTTTTGATAATAGTAATTATATTAATACATACGCCTTCTTAAAATTAGACACTTACAACAAAGAAGAGCTTCCTACAAAAGGCTTTTATGCAGATGTAGGTTTTAAATGGTTCTTATGGTCTGATAGAAATAATAGGTTAAATCAGTTAATAGAAAATAGCGCTCCTTTTCATCAGTTTTCTCAATTGGCAGGAACTTTGGGCTTCGCAACTACTTTTTATAACAAATTAACTTTTCAATACACCTCACAAGCAGGATATACATTAGGAAAAAAATCATTTGAAATATTTGATTATCGTTTAGGAGGTTATAATCAAAATTACATTAACAATTTTATTCCAATGTATGGTTATAATACGGGAGAGTTAAACAATCAATCATATTTAAAATCAGAATTCAACTTACGTTATGAGGTTTATAAAAAACATTATGCAGTCTTTGTGGCAAATTATGCACGTATAGAAGAAGATATCTTTGAAGGTGTAGGTTTATTTAAAAACACTAAATCTGGTTATGCCTTTGGTTATAGTGTAGAAACATTTTTAGGACCTATTGAGTTAAAATATACGTGGACACCAGACCACTCAGAAAAGTATTGGCTATTTAACCTTGGTTTTTGGTTTTAAGTATAAAAAAATCCCGTATCAACTGATACGGGATTTTTGTTTCATAATAAGATTGTGCCTTACTTACTTTTTTTTAAATAGAATTTATATTGTAAGTATTGGTAAGCATCTCTAGGTAATATTTTAATCCACTTTTTGTGCTGTACAAACCATTTAAAACGGATTGAGTTAACGCCTTTTGTTAAATAAGCAGCTATAAATGGATGCACATTCAATGTGATTTCTTTATAGTTTTTACCGCTGTTTAATATGCGTTCTAATTCAGCTTCTATTTTGTCTAATAACACAATAGGAGCTTCAACCTCTCCATTTTTGTTTGGGTTTGGTTCACGTGTTTTTATCTCTAATTCAGGTCGTACACGTTGTCTTGTAATTTGAACTAAACCAAACTTACTTGGAGGTAAAATTTTATGTTTAGTACGGTCTAAAGACATCGCTTCTTTTAAATGTTGATATAGTTTCTGTCTGTTTTCGGCAGATTTCATATCAATGAAGTCAATAACAATAATTCCACCCATATCTCGTAGCTGTAATTGACGAGCTATTTCACTGGCTGCAATTAAATTAACTTCTAATGCAGTTTCTTCTTGATTTAAGGACTTGTTAGAGCGATTACCACTATTTACATCAATAACGTGTAAAGCTTCGGTATGTTCTATAACTAAATAAGCTCCTTTGCTCATTGAAACTGTTTTACCAAACGATGTTTTAATTTGTCTTTCAATACCATACTTTTCAAAAATAGGTACATCAGAACGGTGGAGTCTTACGATATTCTCCTTTTCAGGATATATTTCTTGTAAGTATTCTTTAATTTCAACCTTTAAGGTTTCATCGTTGGTTACTATACTTGTAAAAGAATCATTCATAACATCTCTTAAGATAGAAGATGCTCTGTTTAATTCACTTAATATTTTTGTTGGTGTGTTGTTATTTGCAATGCGTTTACACATTGTTTTCCAACGATCAAGTGAGTTTTGTAAATCTTTGTCAAGTTCTGCTACTTTTTTACCTTCAGTAACAGTACGTAAAATAAGACCAAATCCTTTAGGTTTGATACTTTTTGCTAATTTTTTTAAACGCTCCTTTTCTTTTGGATCTGCTATTTTTTGTGATACAGATATACGGTTAGAAAAAGGAACTAAAACTAAAAACCTACCTGCAATAGAAAGTTCCGAACTAATACGTGGACCTTTGGTAGATATAGGTTCTTTTACAATTTGTACTAATAAATTTTGACCTGATTTTAGTACATCATTAATACTCCCATCTTTGTTGATGTCTTCTTCAAAGCGAAAGTTTTTTAAAGTGAATTCTTTATAATTACCTGTGCTTACTTTCTTAATAAATTTATTCAAAGATTGTACTTGTGGGCCTAAATCATGATAGTGTAAAAAACCATCTTTAGGGTACCCAACATTTACAAAAGCGGCATTTAAACCAGTCATAACTTTTCCTATTTTAGCTAGAAAAATATCTCCAACTGAGAAGTTATTGTCGCTTGTTTCTTTGTTTAATTCAATAAGTTTACCATCTCTTAGTAAGGCGAAATCAATATCAGAAGAATTGGAACGAATTATTAATTCTGTTTTCATTCTGAATATGGTTTTGTGCCAACGTAAATTACGCAGACGGATTAAAATTTTTAAACAGGTATACTATGTTATACCATTTTAAGGTGTTAAAACCTCAATGTCAATGAACGTAGCTTATAAAAGCAACGAAAAAGTAAGCTATAGCTTACTTTTTCTTATGACGGTTTGCTCTTGCTCTTTTCTTTCTTTTGTGTGTAGAGATCTTAGCTCTCTTTCTTTTTTTACCACTTGGCATAGTTAAAATGTTTTGTAAAACCTTGAAAAAGGTTTTGGGTTAATACTTTTTTAATTACTTAACAGCTACTTTAGTCTTTACTCCCTCAGTAAATACTTTTGAAGGCTTAAAAGCAGGTATGTTGTGTGCAGGAATCTTGATAGTTGTATTCTTAGAAATGTTTCTACCAGTTTTTTCTGCTCTCGTTTTAATGATGAAGCTACCAAAACCTCTTAAATATACATTATCCCCATTCTCTAATGCATCTTTTACTTCGTCCATAAATGCTTCAACAGTCGCCAAAACATCCGCTTTTTCAATTCCACTCTTATCTGAAATCTTAGATACGATATCTGCTTTTGTCATTATAAATATATTTTTGTTTGTTTTCTTTAAAAAATTGAGGGTGCAAATATATGATAATTAATCTATTCCGAAAAAAATAAGAATAAAAATATCTAAATTAAATATGCTAATTTTGTAGCCACAATTTACATAAATGATTTTAGCTAAGCAATTAGTATACTGGTATTTACAAAATAAAAGAGATTTGCCTTGGAGGAAAACTAAAGATCCTTATCGAGTTTGGTTAAGCGAAATTATGCTACAGCAAACACGCGTGGCACAAGGCTTACCTTACTTTTTAAAGTTTACAGAAGCATTTCCAACGGTATTTGATTTAGCAAAAGCTAATGAAAGTGAAGTATTAAAATTATGGCAAGGACTTGGCTATTATTCACGAGCAAGAAATTTACATTTTACAGCAAAGTTTCTTGCTAAAGAATTTAATGGTGTGTTTCCTAATACATATAAAGAATTACTAAAATTAAAAGGTGTGGGTGACTATACCGCCTCTGCAATAGCTTCTATTTGTTACGCAGATCCAGTAGCTGTGGTTGATGGTAATGTATACAGGGTTTTATCACGTTATTTTGGTATAACTACTCCAATTAACTCTACTAAGGGAATTAAAGAGTTTAAAGAATTAGCTCAAACTTTGATAGATACATCACAACCAGGGGTATACAATCAAGCTATAATGGATTTTGGAGCGATACGTTGTAAACCTCAAAATCCGTTGTGTACAGATTGCCCGCTAGCCAATGGCTGTGTAGCTTTGGCAAAGAATCAGATAAAAGAACTTCCTGTAAAAGAAAAAAAAATAAAAGTAAAGAAAAGGTACTTTAACTATTTGGTTGTTATTACAGAGAACAATAAAACTGTTTTAGAAGAGCGAAAAGGCAAAGGGATTTGGCAAGGACTCTATCAATTTCCTTTGGTAGAAACGCCCAAAGAAATGAATGAAAAAGAGTTGATCGAAAAGAAAGAGTTTACGAGTCTGTTTCCAAAAGAAGCTACAATTAGCCTTTTTAATAACAAAGATATTATTCACAAACTATCACACCAACATCTATTTACAAAATTTTGGGTAGTAAAAACAAAAGAAGTTAGCGAAAAAATGGTAAGTTGGGGCACCGTCAAAAAATACCCAGTACCTGTGTTAATAGATAAGTTTTTAGAGGAATTTCTAAATAAGAAATCTTAAATTTTGTATATTTGATTTTACACTAAAAACTATAACGCGCTATGGCAGGAACAATCAATAAAGTTATTTTAATAGGACATTTAGGAGATGAGGTTAAAATGCACTACTTTGAAGAAGGAAACTCAATAGGTCGTTTTCCCTTAGCAACTAACGAAACCTACACGAACCGTCAAACAGGAGAAAGAATAACAAATGTCGAATGGCATAATATAGTGGTACGTAATAAGTTGGCTGAAATCTGTGAGAAATATTTAACCAAAGGAGATCGTGTATATTGTGAGGGACGTATAAAAACACGTCAGTATGAAGTTGATGGACAAAAAAGATATACAACTGAAATTCATGTGCAAGACATGACGTTTCTATCAACAAAAAAAGACCCAAATAATACACAACAAAATGAAGCACCAATGCAAGGAAACCCTACACCACCAGCTGTAGCCGAAGAAGAAGATGATGACTTACCATTTTAGTTTAATTAAATTTTAAAAATTGGATCTAGAACCCGAACCTATATTTTTACTATTATTAAGTTTTGACTGGTTAACAACTATCAACTGTTTATTATTACTGTTGTTATTAACCTGTTCTGCTCTAATTTCAGGAACAGAAGTAGCTTTCTTTTCTATATCACAAACTGAATTAGATGAACTATCAGCAAACTCAAAAGAAGAAAATATAATAGTAAAATTACTTGAAGACCCTAAAAAATTATTAGGAACTATTCTAATTACTAATAACTTTATAAATATTCTTATTGTATTACTTTTTGCAAGTATTGGGAAGGTTTTATTTGCGGGGTTAGATTATGAGTTAGATTTTTATTACTTCAATGTGTCTGTGCTCTTTTTGATTGAAATAGTACTTATCACTTTTTTAATTTTATTGTTTGGTGAAGTGTTGCCAAAAGTATATGCTAGTAGAAAATCACTAAAATTTGCAGGGTTTATGGCAAAACCTGTGCAGGTGTTAAACACGTTATTAACACCGTTAAGCCTAACTCTAATCAAATTAACAAGTATTGTTGAAAATAGGTTAGGAAACAAAAATAACAACCTCTCAGTAGAACGTTTGTCACAGGCATTAGAATTAACTTCCGACGATGCAACTACGAAAGAAGAGCAAAAAATTTTGGAAGGAATTGTGAGTTTTGGAAATACCGAAACGGTGCAAATTATGAAACCAAGAACTGACGTATGTGCCATTACAGATGATGCTAGTTATGAAGAGGTATTACGAACAATTTTAAAGAATGGATACTCTAGAAATCCTGTATACCATGAAAATATTGACAATATAGTAGGCGTTTTATATGCTAAAGATTTACTAGAACATCTAAATAAAAAAACATTTAAATGGCAAAAGCTATTAAGAGAGCCATTTTTTGTTCCAGAAAATAAAAAACTAGATGATTTATTAGTAGAGTTTCAAGAAATGAAAAAACATCTAGCTATAGTAGTTGATGAGTATGGAGGTACTAGTGGAATTGTAACCCTAGAAGATGTAATAGAAGAAATTGTAGGAGATATTAATGATGAATTTGATGATGAAGATTTAACGTATTCAAAACTTGATGAAAATAATTATATTTTTGAGGGAAAAATAACCATTAAAGATTTTTGCCGAGTCTTAGAAGACGAAGATGAAGAGAAGTTTGAAGAAGCTAAAGGAGAAAGTGAAACTATAGCTGGTTTTATTTTAGAAGTCTCAGGGAAATTTCCTAAAAAAGGTGAAAAAATAAACTTCAGTAATTATACGTTTACTATAGAAGCGTTGGCTAAAAAACGTATAAAACAAGTAAAAGTTACCCGAAATGCGTAGATTTTTTTTGCTGGTATCAGCAATACTTTTAATAAGTTGTGGTGAAGAAACTTTACCCAAACCCAAAGGATATTTAAGCCTAGAATACCCTAATAAAACCTATAAAAAACTAAATCTAAACAAACCCTATACGTTTCAAATTACAGAGATAACCAAGTCTAAAAATTTGCCTAAAAACTGGATGAAAGTTGAATATCCAGCGTTAAAAGCATCGGTAGATATTACATATCGTCCTATTGAAGGAAATTTAAGAGAGTTATTAATAGAATCTGAAAGACTAGTATTTGAACATGCCATAAAAGCAGATCAAATTACAGCTCCAGTAGAATACGCAAACCCCAATAAGAAGGTCTACGGAAGTTTATATCAAATTCTTGGGAATGCAGCCTCGCAAGTTCAGTTTCATGCAACAGATAGCTCTAAACACTTTTTAAAAGGGTCTTTATTCTTTTATACCAAACCTAATTACGATTCTATCTTACCAGCAGTTGAATATATCAAAAATGACATGATTCATATGATGGAAACGTTGGAGTGGAAGGAGTAAAAAAAACGTTGTGGAGTTGGATACTAATTTTTTAGAAGTTTTGAAAGCTCATAAGCAGATAGAGCCTTTTGATTATGACTTAGTTGTAGATTGGGCTGTAAATATGCTATTGGATGATTATAACCATGAAAGCTTGATAAAAATAGCTTCCATGAGTAAGCCTGTTTTAGAAGAAGAAATTGTTGATTATGTGACAGAAGTTTTGAGTGATTTTAAGGTTGAGGAGTTGGTGATGGTAGATGCTTTTAAAAGGAAAGTAAATTATCATGTTAAAATGATTTTGCAAAGCAATGAAATAAGAAAACAATTAGAATCGCTTTATAAAATTTATTTAGAAAGTGATAATCCAGATTATACGGTTTTTTTTAGTTTACATCATGCTTGGAAAGATTTAGAATCAGATTTTATAAAGCAAGAAATGAACGGAACTCAATTGTATTATAAAGGAGCTACACTTGAAAATATTAAAGAGTTGATTGTTTTAGAATCAAAAAAATGGTTGGAGTCTTCTGGTTTATACTCTTGTTAGATGAATGTCTTTCTTGCTCTGCAACCATAAATAAAATTGTAACCCGAATAAAATAGCACCAGATAATAGGTGTACCGCTTGTGTTCCTAATGGGAATTCAGCATAGTACATTAAAATACCCGTAATCGTTTCTAAAAAGATTAAAGCAACAATCCAATTCACTAGTTTGTATCCTAAATTTTTCACCTGATTTAAGTAAAATAGCCCAAGGTTTACCAATACAATAGCTATAGTAAATGAACGATGGATGTAGAATTTTATATTTGGATTCATTAAACTGTATTCTTTGTTTTCAAATCCATGTAGTTTTACTTGTTCGTCAATGAATTGGCGTACCTGAGTTCCCAAAGCAATTTGAATTAACGAAAATATTGCAGAAAAGATTACAAGTTTACTAAATAATGAGTCATATTTATAGGATGTTTTTTTACGGTGAGAAACAATATATAACAACCATAAAAGTAACGCTACGATTACCAAACCGACTACCATATGAATGGTAATTATTGTAGGTTTTAAGTTAGAATCTACTACAGTTTTACCAAGCCAAGCCTCAAACAACATCAAAAAGAAAGCACCGAATGATAAAAGAGTTATTTGTTTGTTTTCTTTCCAAAACTTAACAGAAACAAAAATTAAAAACAAAAAAGGAATTCCCGCCAAAGCAGAACTTAATCGGTTAATATACTCTGTCCAAGTATGAAACTTGTTAAATTTTGCGTAGCTGTGTTTAGTATACTTTCCCCAGTTATTTACATTAAATTCTTCAGTAGTTTTTATATCATGACCTGCTACAAATAATGCTTCATCTTTTATGATAATCATTCCTTCTTTGTATTCAGAATTAGGTTGCCAAGTAATTTGTTCTTCGGAAGTAGGTGGAATGTAATATCCAAAACATTTTGGCCAATCAGGGCACCCCATACCAGAACCTGTCATACGAACAATAGCACCAGCTAAAAAAATAACATATACCGCAATCAACGAAATTTTTACAATGAGAGGAAAATGTTTTTTCATGCTACGAAAATTTTCACAAAGATACAACAAGCCTATAAAACAAAAGGCTTCTCATTTGAGAAGCCTTTTGTTTAAAATAAATATAAATTAAGCTTTTTTTACCTCACTTTTTGTGCAACATTCTTTTTCACAGGTTGCTTTTTCTGAGTCTGTTTTATCAGCACAGCATTCCATTTTGCACATTTTTTTCTCAACCTCTTTGTTAGTACAACAAGCCATTTTACAATCCTCTTTACAAGCTTTAGCTTCGGCATCTGTCTTTGCTCCACATTCTTTCTTGCAGTCTTTTTCACAAACTTTTTTAGAAGCTTCTAAAGTTTTGTACATGTCACCGCTACCAATTCCTTCAACAAAAGCCATTAATTCAGCCTTATTCGTTTTATTAACATCAAATTTTACTGTTGCAATACTATCAGCAAAAATAACTTTCGCATCAACTACGCCTTCTTTTTTTGATAAATCAGATGCAATTTTTTTAGCACAACCAATTTCACAAGTCATACCAGAAATAGCAAAACTAGCTTCTTGTACATTTGCTGCTATTTCTTCAACTTTTTGAGTTTCCTCTTTTTTTGCTTCTGTTTTACATCCTACAGCTAAAAAACTTATTAAGGTTAAAGCAAACAATATTTTTTGGATTTTCATTATTTTTATTTATTGGGTTATACTGCAAATTTATTAATAATATCAGTTTTATAAATAGAAAAAAACGATTTTTGTTATTAAATAGACTGATAATGAATAATCAACAACAAAAATGGCTGTTTTTAATAGTGCTTTCACTGGTTTGGGGAAGCTCTTTTATTTTAATGAAAAAAGCACTAATTGGGTTAACTCCAATTCAAGTAGGCGCTTTACGTATCTTAATTACCGCAGTTTTTTTATTGTTAGTTGGATTTAAAAGTTTGAAAAGAATAGAAAAAAAGCATTGGAAATATGTTGCTTATACAGCGGCATTAGGTACTTTTTTTCCTGCCTTTTTATTTGCCTTTGCTATAAACGGTATAGATAGTTCGATATCTGCAATATTAAATTCATTAACTCCTTTTAATACATTTATATTTGGAGCGTTGGTGTTTGGATTTACTTTTAAAAGAAAACAATTCTTTGGTGTTTTAATAGGTTTAGTAGGTACTTTGATACTTATTTTAAAGGGAGCTGAGTTAAACCCGAGTCAAAATTATTGGTATGCTGTTTTAATATTAATAGCTTCAATAGGTTATGCGTTTAATGTAAATATGATTAAAAAATATTTAAATGATTTAGATGCGTTGGCTATTACTACAGGAAACTTTTTGTTGTTAATAATACCAGCGTTTATAGTGTTGGCTTTTTCAGGATTCTTTTCAACTTTTGAAGTAACGACAGAAACTACATCGGCATTAGGTTATATTGCTGTTTTAGCAGTTGTAGGAACTGGAATAGCAAAAGTATTGTTTAATAAAATGGTGCATCTTTCTTCTCCTGTTTTTGCTGCATCAGTAACGTACTTAATTCCTATTGTTGCTGTTACTTGGGGTATTGTTGATGGAGAAAGATTAAGTTTAATACAGTTGTTAGCTGGTGGAATTATTTTGTTTGGAGTTTGGTTGGTAAATAAAGCGAAGTAGTTTTGAAATTACTTAAAATAAAAGGGCCAAAATATTGTATTTTGACCCTTTCAGCTTTATTGATAAACGTAAATCTAATCCTTATTTAAAATCAGTATCAGAAACACCTTCGTTTATTTTGATTTCTTTTACGATGAAATTTAATTCCATAGGGCCATTTTTTTGAACTACCTTATGAGGGAATTTAATTCCATTTACTTCTTTGTAATCTGAATATAAAGTAGGGGTTTTCATTTCACCCTGTGGTCCTTTAGCAGTTTTAATTTCTTTAACTCTTAACCCAGAGGTCATATCGTAAAACATTTCAGTATTAAGGTACTTAATAACATAAGTATTTTTACCATCTAGAGGTTCAATTCTGTCTAAAGTTCCTTTTTTGTATGCTTCATCAATGAAAGGAGCAGTACTGTTTTTTACCTGTTCTAATTCATCACCTGATAGTTCTTTGTTTTGTCCACGAGCTTCTTGATACCCTTTAGTACCATCAAAAACCATTTTTTGCATCACATTCCCCATCATAGAAACTGTAACTGATAATTTATTAGGAGCGGCTACTTTATTAACTACGCTTAATTTCATTCCTTGAACTTCAGCTTCAGAAGTAATTATTAACGATTTTACTTTGTTTACTTTATCTTTACCACCAATAGCTTTATAATAGTTGTCTACAACAGTGGTAGCTGTTACACCAGCAGGAATAGGTAAACTCATTGCAGGTTTTTCAGTAGAATTTCCGTTTTTATCAAAATAGTTGATTTTATAGTCAGCTGTTTTTTCTAAATTCTTTAAAACATCTATCCCTTTACCTGTAATGATAATACGAGCTTTATCTCCTTTAAAATATTTAATAGCTGCATTTTGAACATCGTCTAATGTCACAGCATTAATGTTTTTTAAGTAGTTTTTGTAGTAGTCATCAGGTAAATCATTCGTTAAAATATTTAAAGCATATGAAGCTACTGTTTCAGGCTTTTCAACATTACGAACAAAATTTCCAATGTATTTAGCTTTTGCAATATCTAATTCTTCTTGAGTTGCTTTTTGATAACGGATTTTGTTGATTTCTTTCATTGTTTCAACCATTGCACTATCAGTAACCATGTTTCTTACTGATGCAGAAGCTTTAAAACGAGAAGCGTATCTGCTTGATCCAATTCCTGAATAAGCACCGTATGTATACCCTTTGTCTTCACGGAGGTTTTTGTATAATCTACCAGTACCGCCTCCACCAAGAATTTGGTTTGCTAATAAAGCTGCATAATAATCTTTGTCATTCATCCTTAAATCTACCGCATTAATGATAGATAATTCAGATTGAACAGCATTTGGCATGTCAATAAAATTAATCTCTGTAGTTGAAGGGTTTTCAACTTTTGGTAATTTTTGAGGAGTCAAATCTCCTTTTTTCCAAGTTCCAAATAAATTTTTAACCTGTACTTTAATTTCATTAAAGTTTACATCACCAATTATAATTAAGTAAGAGTTGTTTGGTTTATACGTTTTGTTGTATAAATCTTTAACATCTTGTAAAGTAACATTTTTCAATGTTTCTTCTGTAGTAAATTCTCCAAAAGGATGATTTTTACCATAAGTTAATGCACTTTCAACTCTGCTCGCAATAGCTTTAACACTCTTAGCGTTGTTTTTAATTCCGTCAAGAGATTGCTTCATTTGTTTATCAAATTCTTCTTGATTAAATACAGGGTTAAAAGCAGCATCGGCCATTAAACCTAATACTTTTGGAAAGTATTTTGATAATGAACTAGCTCTTACTCCTTCATCCCAAAAAGAGATATTAGCTCCTAAAAAGTCAACCTCTTCGTCAAACTTTTCTTTTGGAGTATTTTTTGATCCTGTTCCAAGCATTCCGCTTAATAAGCCCTCAACTCCTTTTTTATTTCCATAAGACATTGGTGGGTTATCAATAGTTAATGTAGCAGATACTCTTGGTAATTTATGGTTTTCAACCACTAAAACTTGCAATCCGTTAGGTAAAGCAAATTTTTTAGGAGTTCCTAAATTAATTTTAGGAGCTGGACCTGGTTTGGGTTGTTGGGTTCTATCAATCTGTGCCGAAACAGTTAATGATAGAAATAATATTGTGATAATTGAAAATATTTTCGTTTTCATTAAAATTCAGTTTAGATGATTATTTCTTTTTTGGTAAATATTCAATAATAACACGACGGTTTTTAGCTAAGTATTTTTTAGCTATGTCTCTAATTTCTTCTTTGGTAATAGAGTTGATAATCTCTAACTCTTTGTTTATTTGGTTTGTATTTCCAACTAACATATAGTTTCTTACTAACGAGTTAGCAATACCTTGCACGCTAGAATTTGAAGCAACAAATTGGTTCTCAAACTTATTACGAACTTTTTGTAAGTCTCTATCTGAAATTAACTCTGTTTGTAATTTTTCAATTTCTTCATCCATTTCTTTAATTAAATCATCTAAAGATGTTTTTCCTAAAGGAATAGCTCCAATATTGTATACACTATAATCTTCTAAATTACGTGCGAAAGAGAAAACCTGTAATGCTTTTTTCTTATCGTCAACTAATTTTTTGAACAATCTAGAACTTTTCCCATTACTTAAAATGGTAGAAATTACATCTAACACCTTAGAATCTCTTTCTTTCATTGAAGGAGTTTTGTGTGCTAATAAAATAGCAGGCAGCTGAATGTTAGCATCGTATTCTTTAACACGTTTTTCTTGAACTCTTTCTGGTTCTGCTACTTTTTCACGCTTAGGAAGTGTTCTTGCAGGGATTGACTCAAAGTAATCTTTAATTAATTTTTTTGTTGAAGCCTTTTCAAAATCACCTGCAACTACGAGTACAGCATTATTAGGCATGTACCATTTTTTGTAAAAATCTTGAAACTCTGTTAAGGTAGCAGCATCCAAATCTTTAATATAACCAATCATTGGTCTTCCATAGTTGTGCTTGTCAAAAATATGGTTGTAAACATCACCATAAATAATTTTTCCATAAGGAGCATTATCCATTCGTTGACGTTTTTCTTCTTTTACAACTTCATTTTGTGTATCAACAGCTTTTTGGTCGATGATTGGGTGCAATAATCGTTCAGATTCCATCCATAAACCTAGTTGTAAATTGTTTGAAGGAAATGTTTCGTAATAATAGGTTCTGTCCCAGTTTGTATTTGCATTTCCAGCACCACCATTGGCAGCTTCAATTTTATTCCACTCACCACGACCAATATTTTCAGTCCCAGTGAATAATAAGTGCTCATAAAAATGTGCCATTCCTGTTTTACCAGTTTCTTCATCTTTTGAACCTACATGATACATTACACCAATAGTAACTACAGGAGCAGAACTGTCTTGATGCAAAATAACGTGCATTCCGTTGTTCAAATCGTACTCTTCAAATTCAACTTTTTGTGCATTAGCTGATAAGCCTAATAACAAAGCTGAAGCTAGAGTGATAACTCTTTTTCTCATTGATTGAAATTTAATTTTTTAATTATTTTCGTGTATTGGACGTGAAATTATACTAATTGTTACAATTGAAATACTAAAAAAGAATGTTTTTTACGTTAAAAGAGTAATTTTCTGAGTAATACATTTTTTTTTGATGTAAAAAACGTATATTTGCACCCGCATTTTTATTAAAAAATGTGAATAAAGTATAAACGCAAAACAGATAGTATGTACGCAATCGTAGAGATAGCAGGGCAGCAATTTAAAGTAGCAAAAGACCAAAAAGTATACGTACACCGTTTACAAGAGGCAGAAGGATCAAAAGTAACTTTTGATAATGTAATGCTTATTGAAGATGAAGGAAACGTAACTATTGGCGCCCCAGCTATAGAAGGTGCAGGAGTAACTGCAAAAATTTTAGGTCACTTAAAAGGTGATAAAGTAATCGTATTCAAGAAGAAAAGAAGAAAAGGTTACAAAAAGAAAAATGGACACAGACAGTATTTAACTGAAATCCAAATCGAAGGAATTGTTACTTCAGGTGTTAAAAAGGCAGCTACTAAGAAAGAAGCTCCTAAAACTGAAGTAAAAGAAGAGTCGAAGGATTTAAGTTCAATGACTGTAGCAGAATTAAAAGCTTTAGCTAAAGAAAAAGGTATTACAGGATACACTTCTTTAAAGAAAGCAGAATTAATTGAAGCATTAAGTAAATAATTTAACTTTAAAAACTTACAAAGATGGCTCATAAAAAAGGTGTCGGTAGTTCGAAGAACGGTCGTGAATCAGAATCGAAACGATTAGGAGTAAAGATTTTTGGAGGACAAGCTGCAATTGCAGGTAACATTATTGTTCGCCAAAGAGGAACTCAACACAACCCAGGTGAAAATGTTTACATGGGTAAAGATCATACTTTACATGCTAAAGTTGATGGTGTTGTAAAATTCCAAAAGAAAAGAGATAATAAATCATACGTTTCTATAACTCCATTTGAGGCATAGAAAACTAACTGATTAGATAAAACTAAAAACCAAACATTTAATTTAATGTTTGGTTTTTTTGTTTTTAAAAACAAACTAAAGTTTAAATTTATAGCATAAAAAAACACCACTCTAGAGTGGTGTTTTTATAACTTAATATCATCATTGATTAATCCCCCAATTTATCAATATGATTTCCCTTGTGTATTACGCTGCAAATATGAGGTTAAAAAACTTTCTGCTTGGTGAGATATGTATAAATGGTTTGTTTTTTTGTATAAATGGTGAAAACTTTGCTTTATCATATCGTTTTGCTTTGATCTATTGCTAAAATCGCAGTGTTTTCATTTTATTTATAAGATATTATCCGTTACATTTGATACAAATGTATATGAAATGTTAAGAGCAGTTATAGTTGATGACGAACCAAAAGCAATACAAGGACTCTCTTGGGAATTATCAAGCTTTGATAATGATATAGAAATAATAGAAACGTTCACAGATGCGGAAAAAGCAATTAAGTATATTAACAAAAACAATATAGATTGTCTTTTTTTAGATATAGAGATGCCAACGATGGGTGGTTTTCAATTATTAGAAAAACTAGAGGACAAGGATTTTGCTATCATTATAACAACAGCGTATAATGAGTATGCTATAAAAGCATTAAAGAATCAAGCAATAGACTATCTACTTAAGCCTATAGATTCAGATGACTTAGAAGATACTATTGGAAGAATTAGACAACATTATAAGAAGAAGAATAATTCTGAAAAAGTTGAAAAAATCTTATCAAGCTTTAATAAGAAATTTAACAGAAGAAAAATAAGAATTAATACTGATGGAAAGTTGGTTTTTTTATCTGAAGATGAAATTCTATTTGTAGAATCAGATGGAAATTATTCAACAATCTATACCACAGGAGGTAATAAAAAAATAGTAGTAACAAAAAAGTTAAAAGAAATTAATTTACTATTACCTGAAGAACACTTTTTTAGAATTCATAATTCTTTCATTATTAACTTAAATAAAATTAAAGAGTTTTTAAAATCTGATGGTTATGTGGTGTTAGAAAATAACCATAAAATCCCAGTATCAAGACAAAGAAAATCAGATTTCTTAGAAAAATTTTAAATGAAGCGATTAATAATTATTTTTTTGTTTATTAAAATGTTTACTTGTTATGCACAACAGGTAAAACAAAGTAAAGACAGTTTAATTCAACTGGCAATAGAAAACAGAATAGATAATTATCATGATTTGTACCGGTTTTTTGGCAGAGGTAGATTTAAGAAAGAAGAAATAGATCTCCTTTTAAAAAAAAGCAAACAAAAAGAGTATAAACTAGGAGAGGTATTTGCATATAATTTGTTGGGTAGACATTACAGAAATAACTCTTTTTTTGATAAATCAATAGAGAATTATACTCGAGCCCTCGATTTATCGAGAGAGTTAAAAAATGTTAGTGCAGAAATAATTACTCTTAACCAAATAGGGGTAGTATATAGGAGACAAGATAAGATTAGAAGTGCTTTGAATTACCATCAAATGGCATTTGAACTTGCTGATAATATAGAGATTCCAGATACTGATACCAAAATAAGTATAAGTATATCAAACAACAGTATAGGTAATATATACTTAGCGCTTAAGCAATATCAATTAGCTTTAGAAAAATTCAAAAAATCTATTTTAATTCAGGAAAAAACAGGAGATAAAAGAGGATTAGCAATTAATCATCAAAACATGGGTTATGCTTTTAAAAGTATTGGAGATATTGATGCAGCTTTAGAACATTATCATAAATCGTTAGATTATAATATCGAAAACGATTCTGATGTTGGAAGAGTTATTTGCCATCAGAGTATTTCAGAAGTTTTATTGTTACAAGGAAAGCATAACGAAGCCTATGATTATATAAAAAAAGTTGTACCTCTTTCAGAAGAAATAGGGAACCAATTTTATACCGTAAATGTATATACTACGTTGGGTAACGTTCATTTAAAATTAGATAGCTTAGAGAATGCAAAAATATATTTAGAAAAAGGGTTAAAAATTGCTGAGAAACATAAAATTCCTTCAGGAGTTAATCAGGCGAACTTATATTTATCTGAGCTATATGAGAAAAAAAAGAATTATGAAAAATCTTATAATTTTTATAAAAAAGCTATTGAAGGAGAACGTAAAACATTTAACGATAAAAATATACTGTACGTAAACAATCTTATTAACAAGTATGATAATGAGGTAAGTAGAAATAAAATAAAAAGCTTAGCAAAGGAGAATGAAATAGCAAAATTGAAGTTGTTAAGAAATAGAAATATATTAATTATTGCGTTAGTTTCTATAGCATTGTTAGGGGTATTATTATACTCTATGTACAGACAACGTTTATTGAATAATGATAAAAAGATATTAATGCTTGAACAGGAGGCTCTACGAATACAAATGAACCCTCATTTTGTATTCAATGCATTAAACTCAATTAAATTATATATAATTAATAATGAGCAGAAAAATGCCGTTTATTATTTAAATAAGTTTTCAAAATTAATTAGGAATATTTTAGAATCATCATCAGTAAAAGAAGTAACATTAAGTGAAGAGTTAAAGACAATGAATTTATATATGAGTATTGAAAATATTCGGTTGTCTAATGAAGTTAATTATATAGAGAAATTAGATAGCAATGTAAATGTAGAGAGAATTAAAGTACCTCCTTTAATTTTACAACCCTTTTTAGAAAACTCTATATGGCACGGACTTTCTTCAAAAAAAGGAGAGAAAAAAGTTTCTTTATTAGTTACAAAAATTTCAGATGAGTTTATACAAATAGACATAATAGATAACGGAATTGGCAGAGATGCTGCTATGGAAATAAGAAAAAGTAAGTCCTTAAATCGTAAGTCTATTGGGATAGATTTAACAGAAGAAAGGTTACGTAATTTTTCAAATGAATATAAGAATAATTATGCGTTGGTTTATACTGATATTATTGATGAAGATGGAAAGGCTAAGGGAACAAAAGTGTCATTAAAAATTCCAATAGTTTAAAAGTCAAAGCGTAATTGTACCCAAACAGGGTCTTTCTTTTCAGTATTTAAATTACTGAAAGAAATACCTAATAACCGAACTGAATTATTAAGTGTATTTTGATACAGTAGTTCCTTTACAACAGGGTAGAACTCTTTTTTTAGCTGTAGGTAACGGCCAGTTGTTTTACTTCTAGTTTGTTGCGTAAAATCACTGTATTTAATTTTTAATGTAACAGTTTTACCTTTAGTATTCGATTTTTTCATGCGACGCTCTAATTCATCAGCTATTTTATCAAGACGTTCTAACATATAAACTTCAGAAGATAAATTTTCTCTAAAAGTAGTTTCGGCAGCAATTGATTTTCTTGTACGATTGGGTTTTACCATAGAGTTATGAATACCTCTAACAATATGGTAATAATGTACTCCTGATTTACCAAATAACCCAGAAAGCTCTTCCAATGATTTTTGCTTTAAATCTAGCCCTGTAAAGATTCCTAAGTTGTGCATTTTAGCAGCAGTTACTTTACCTACACCATAAAATTTGTTTACGGGTAATTGCTCTAAAAACTCGATAACTTCTTCTGGGTTAATAGTTTTTTGTCCGTTTGGCTTATTAATATCAGAAGCTACTTTCGCAATAAACTTATTAATAGATATTCCTGCAGATGCTCGTAATTCTAATTCCTTCCAAATACGCTGACGAATTTCCTGAGCAATCATACTTGCCGACGGGTTTCCTTTTTTGTTTTCAGTGACATCTAAATAGGCCTCATCTAAAGACAAAGGCTCCACCAAATCGGTATAATCATAAAATATTTTTCTAATTTTAGAGGATATCTCTTTATAGCGCTCAAACCTTGGAGGAACGAATATAATATGTGGGCATTTTTGTTTTGCTAAAACACCACTCATTGCAGAACGAACACCAAATTTACGCGCTTCATAGCTAGCAGCAGAAACTACCCCTCGTATTTCACTCCCTCCAACAGCAACAGGTTTTCCCCTTAATTCAGGGTTGTCTAATTGCTCTACAGACGCATAAAATGCATCCATATCTACATGAATAATTTTTCGAAAAGGAGGTTGCAGTTCCATAATGTAAAAATAGAAAAAGTGCTCCAATGAGCACTTTACTAATTATAATATGTATTTAAAAGTTATAGTTGTTTCACTTCAATGATTTTAACAGGACATGCCTTTTTAGCCTCTAAAGAGGCTTCAAAAATAGAATCATCATGTGATTTTATGGTAAAAAAACCTTTTTTTTCAGTGGAGTGTAGTAAAACCGATTTACCATCTTTCTTTGACATCTGAAATTGTGCAGGAGCTAATTCCACACAATAGTTACAGCCAATACATTTGTTTCTTTGTAAGGTAATTACCACCATTAGTTTTGGGCAAATTCGGTTTTTACAATTTTGTATAACTTATCTGATGGACGAATTCTGAAATCTAGTTTCATAGTAACTTCATCTCCTTTGGTGGCGGTTTGTGCTTCTTTGTCGTTTACAAACATACTTTTTAATTCCATTTCTTGTGCACCTGTGGTAGGTCCTGTAATTAAAATGGTGTCCCCCACAGCTAAATCGTATGCTTCAATTTTAAACTCTCCAATTGCTGCTTTTGGAAAATAATGTACGCCTTTTCCTAAGTATACTTTCTTTTGGGTGGCATGTGAACCAGGTTCTTTACTCCATTCTCCTAACTTTTGTCCTAAGTAATAACCATTCCAAAAACCACGATTGTATACTTTTTCAAGCTCTTGCATCCAGCTAATTACTTTTTCTTTGTCGTACGTTCCATTATGTAAACTGTCGATGGCATCACGATAACATTTAATTACTTTAGCAACATATTCAGGAGCACGACCACGTCCTTCAATTTTTAAAACTTTAATTCCAGCATCGGCAACTTGATCTAAGAAATCGATGGTACATAAATCTTTTGGAGACATGATGTACTCATTATCTAATTCCATTTCAAAACCAGACTCCTGATCAATTACCGTATATTTTTTACGACAATTTTGCTTGCATGCACCTCTGTTTGCTGAAGAATTATGAGAATGTAAACTCATATAACATTTTCCAGAAACTGCCATACATAGTGCGCCATGACCAAAAATTTCAATTTCTAACAAACGACCAGAAGGCCCTTTGATTTTTTCTTTTTCAATTTGTTCAGTAATCTTTTTTACTTGACGTAAACTTAATTCTCTACTCAACACTACTGTATCTGCAAACATCGCGTAAAACTTAACTGTTTCAATATTGGTAATGTTGATTTGGGTTGAAATATGTACTTCCATACCTTCTGCTCTTGCCATGGCAATTACAGCTTGATCCATAGCAATTACCGCAGAAATGTTGGCTTCTTTAGCTTTTTTGATTAAGGTTTTTACGATAGATAAATCATGATCGTAAATAATGGTATTTAAAGTTAGGTAGGTGCGAACACTTTTCTCAGCACATCTGCGAGAAATTTCCTCTAAATCATCTAAGGTAAAGTTGATAGATGCTCGAGCACGCATATTTAATTGCTCAACACCAAAATATACCGAATCACATCCATTGTCTAAAGCTGCTTGTAACGATTCGAAATTACCAGCAGGAGCCATTAATTCAATTTGTTGCATTACTTTTTAAATTTTAAAGCTTCAGAACGTCCTTTTTTAAATATTTTATTACTTGCGTATTTACCTTTGCGCAATTCTTTTTGCTCTTCGTATGTTAAATGAATAATTTCTTGACATTCAGGAGAGCAAGTGTTTTCCATTTTTTCAGCACATTCATCACATTGAATAAATAATAAATGACACCCTTCGTTAGCACAGTTGGTATGTGTGTCGCAAGGCTTGCCACATTGATGACAATTGGCAATTATATCATCAGATATTTTTTCAGCTCTTCTATGATCAAATACGAAGTTTTTACCTAAGAATTTATTTTCTAAGCCTTCTTCTTTTACTTGGCGTGTATATTCAATAATACCACCTTCTAATTGAAAAACATTTTTGAACCCTTTATGCTTGTAGTAAGCAGATGCTTTTTCACATCGAATACCACCGGTACAATACATCAATAAGTTTTTATCTTCTTTATGGTCTTTCAAATCTTCTTCAATAATATCCAAAGAATCTCTAAACGTATCAACATCTGGAGTCAATGCACCATCGAAATGACCTATTTCGCTTTCATAGTGGTTTCGCATATCTACACAAACCGTATCAGGATTGGCTAACATCTCATTAAATTCTTTAGCGTTTAAATGAACACCTTTGTCAGTTACGTCAAAAGTATCGTCATTTAATCCGTCAGCAACAATTTTGTTACGAACTTTTACTTTTAGTTTTAAAAAAGATTTATTGTCATGTTCAATAGCTACGTTTAAACGAATTCCATTTAAAAAAGCGATGCTATCTAATTGATTTTTTAAGGCTAAAAAGTTTTCGGAAGGAACAGATATTTGGGCATTAATTCCCTCGTAAGAAACATAAGTTCTTCCTAATACATCTAATTCATTCCATTCAAGGAATAATTTATTTCTAAATAAGGTTGGGTTTTCTATCTTATGATATTGATAGAATGAAATAGTAATACGGTCTTTACCAGCGTCGTCTATTAACTTAGCGCGTTCTTCTGCGCTTAACTTGTTGTACAGTTGCATGCTATACTTTTTTAAGTTAAACAAATATGTTGTGATTTTAACAAAAAATCGATGCAAATGTACTGATTTTTTGCGTTTTACTGTTTAAAACAATACTTTTTAAGTTAAAGTGGTATATTTTTAAACTTTAACTGTTTTTTTTACACAAATGAGATACAACCAATTTGTTTTTTTTAAACCTTTGTAACTGAAAAACAATAAATTTTTATACTCAAAAAAAAAAAGATGAGAGTAGCAGTAGTAGGCGCTACCGGTATGGTAGGTAATGTAATGTTACAAGTATTAGCAGAACGTAATTTTCCAGTAGCAGAGTTAATTCCTGTTGCATCAGAACGTTCAGTAGGAAATCAAATAGAATTTAAAGGCACAAATTATACAGTAGTTGGTTTAGAAACTGCGGTGGCCATGCAACCAGACATTGCATTGTTTTCAGCAGGTGGAGATACTTCGTTAGAGTGGGCACCGAAGTTTGCAGCTGTTGGTACAACGGTAATTGATAACTCTTCGGCATGGAGAATGGATCCAACAAAAAAACTTGTAGTTCCAGAAATTAACGGTGATGTGTTAACTAGTGAAGATAAAATTATAGCAAACCCAAACTGTTCTACGATTCAATTAGTAATGGCGTTGGCTCCGTTACATAAAGAATATACAATGAAGCGTGTGGTAATTTCAACATACCAGTCTGTCTCAGGAACAGGTGTTAAAGCGGTTAAGCAATTAGATAATGAAGAGGCAGGAGTTAAAGGAGAAATGGCATACCCACACCCAATAGGAAGAAATGCATTACCACATTGCGATGTGTTTTTAGAGAATGGATACACAAAAGAAGAAATGAAGTTAGTAAAAGAACCTAAGAAGATTTTACGAGATGATTCTTTTACAGTAACTGCCACGGCAGTTAGAATACCTACAGCAGGAGGGCATTCTGAAGCTGTTAATGTACAGTTTGAAAATGACTTTGAGCTAGAAAAGGTTCGTGAGTTGTTAAGTAAAACTGATGGAGTTGTTGTACAAGACGATGTACAAAATAATGTATACCCAATGCCTGTTTTAGCTAATGACAAAGATGAGGTTTTTGTAGGTAGAATTCGAAGAGATGAATCTCAGCCAAATACCTTAAATATGTGGATTGTAGCAGATAACCTTCGTAAAGGAGCGGCTACAAATACCGTTCAAATAGCAGAATATTTAGTAGCTAATAATTTAGTCGAACCGTCGGTTACTGCATAAAAAATAATAATAATACTTTTAAAAACCCTGTGCTTACAAGTACAGGGTTTTTTATTTTTGAAATATGAACAAAGAACAAATAATACAAAACACTATTAAGTTTGTAAAAGAAACTTTACAAGGAGCAGAAGGAGGACATGATTTTTTTCATATTGAAAGAGTATATAAGAATGCTTTACTCATAGCAAAAGATGAAGATGTTGATGAGTTTGTAGTTTCGTTAGGAGCGTTACTTCATGATATTGCTGACAGCAAATTTTATAATGGAGATGAAACGATTGGACCAAAAAAAGCGAGAGCCTTCCTCCAGAGTAAGCAAGTTTCTGAAGAGATTATTATTCATGTTGAAAATATCATTACTAATATTTCTTTCAAAGGAGGAAATTTTGAACAAAACTTTAAATCTCCTGAGTTAGATGTTGTTCAAGATGCTGATCGATTAGATGCTATTGGAGCTATTGGAATTGCTCGTTGTTTTAATTACGGAGGATTTAAAAATAGAGAGTTGTACAATCCGAAGATTCCTCCAAATTTAAAGATGTCTAAAGAGGAGTATAAAAAGTCTACCGCACCAACAATTAATCATTTTTATGAAAAACTATTATTGTTAAAAGAGAAAATGAATACGCAAACAGGAAAAATAATTGCAGAGCAAAGACATGCTTATATGAAAGGTTTTTTAAATCAGTTTTATAATGAATGGAATGGAATAATTTAGCATTTATTATGTTAATAATGTAAGTTTTTAATTTTTTTAATAAAAAGTTTACATTAAAACTTAAATTTCATTGAATTTAACGTATATTCGTATAAGTTAGTAATCCCCATTTTATTAATATAATCCCTTTGTTGTAAAATAGCATCTAAATTTTTATTTAGATGCTATTTTTTTTATAGATATTACTTTGTGAAAAACTACTTTCCTGGAAATTTAGGTTTACGTTTTTCTAAAAAAGCAGTAGTTCCTTCTTTAAAATCTTCAGTACTAAAACAATTTCCAAATTCTGTAATTTCACTTTCGAAACCATTTACACCATCTTTGAAATTATCGTTTACAGCTTTAATAGCTGCGCTAATAGCTATAGAAGAATTACGAATAATTTTAGAAGCTATCTTTTCGGCAAGTGGAAGTAATTCTTCTTGTGATGTTATATGATTTACTAATCCTGCCTCTTTGGCTTCCTCTGCAGAGATCATACCTGCTGTCATAATTAATTCCATGGCTTTACCCTTGCCAACTAATTGTGGTAAACGTTGTGTGCCACCATAACCAGGAATAACTCCTAAAGATACTTCAGGTAATCCCATTTTTGCATTTTCAGAAGCGACTCTAAAATGACATGCCATTGCTAATTCTAAACCTCCACCTAAAGCAAAACCATTCACTACTGCAATAACTGGAGTTGATAAGTTTTCAACGAAATCAAACAAAATTTCTTGCCCTTTTTTAGCTAACATTCTTCCTTCTTCAGAAGAGAAATGTGCAAATTCTGAGATATCTGCACCAGCAACAAATGCTTTTTCTCCACTTCCTGTTATAATAATTACTTTAACAGAAGCGTCTTTTTCTAAAGTTTTAAAAGCATGGTGTAGCTCTTCGATAGTAGCTTTGTTTAAAGCGTTTAATTTTTTTGGTCGGTTAATTGTAATAGTTGCCAAAGCATTAACTTGTTCAACTAAAATATTTTCAAAATTCATACTATGTTTATGTTTTAGGTAAAATTACAGTAAAAACAGTTCCTACTCCTTTAGTTGAAGTAAAAGAGATAGTTCCGTCATATGCTTCAATTATATTTTTTATCATAGATAAGCCTAAGCCCATTCCACTTGTTTTTGTAGTAAATTTAGGTTCGAATATTAATTCTTTATTTTCATCGCTAATACCTTTTCCATTATCAGAAACCATAATTTTTACACTATTACCTTCAGAAGCAACTTTGACTTCAATTTTTGGATTTTTGTCAGTATCTTTTATTGCTTGAATAGAGTTTTTAATTAAGTTGGTAACAATTCGTATGAGTTGTGTTTTGTCTAAGTTAGCAAACAACTCTTTTTCTAAAGGAAGATAATGTATGTAGTCTTCTGTGAAAATATCTAGAGAGTGTTTAACTACATCAACAACGTTTAGTTTCTCACGGCGCTGTGTAGGCATTTTGGCAAAATCAGAAAAAGCAGAGGCAATAGAGCTCATTACATCAATTTGTTGAATAAGAGTTTCGCTATATTCAGACATTTTTTCTTTTATATTAGGATCTTTAGGATTAAATTTTCTGTCAAAGCTTTGTACCGATAAGCGCATAGGTGTTAACGGATTTTTAATCTCATGGGCAACTTGTTTTGCCATTTCCCTCCAAGCTTGTTCACGTTCACTTTGAGCTAATTTCACTGCGCTTTCCTCTAATTGGTCTATCATGTTGTTGTATGCTGCAACTAAAGAGTTAATTTCTGAGCTTGCTGAATTTAATGTAATTTTTTCATTACGTTTATTTAAGCGAGTCTCATTTATTTTTTGTGAAATTGTTTGAATTGAACGTGTAATATAACTTGATAAAAAGTAAGCTAAAACGATAGCTAGAATAAGCATTAATAAATATACTAAAGACAAACGTGAGATAAACTCTCGTAGTTCATCTTTCTGTTCTTCATTATCTTGAGCAATTTGTAACTCTAAAATACCTATTCGTTTGAAACGAGGATCGTTTATATAGGTAAAAGAAGATTGGTATATTACTCCTTTTTGGGTTCTGCTTTTTAAAATTTTATGATTAGAGTTATTAGCTAAATCTCGTATGGTTTCATTAGCAAGGTTTTCACCTTCTTTTTTGTCGAAATTATAAGGAATGGAAGACTTTAAAAGCTTTCCTTTCATGTCGTACATTGAGATGGTAAGCTTGTGAACATATGCAATATCATAAATTCTATCTTGAAAAATCTTAGCTAAGTTATCTGTAGTTACTGGGTAAGTAGTTCTACGTTTTAGTTCTATTTCAATGTCTTGTTTGGTAGAAGCTTCTTTACGTTCAAAACGAGAAATGTTATAATCTTTAGTTTGTTCGTCGTACTGATAAATTGTAACCAGTACTATTAAGATTGAAGCCAATAATACTAACAGTATCATTGATAAGAAAATTCTAATTCGTAGCGATATGTTGTTAAAGATGCGCAATTCTATAATTCAATTTTTTTAGTTTTCATCAATAAAGTATCATCACTTTCTCCATCACTGTCCCAGTCGTAAATAGAAGTAGCATTAAAACCTTTTTTAGTTTGTGTAATTGTGTACCAAGCTTGCACCTGTTTTCCTAAATACGGATAATCTACAAATAAACTATCACCACTAGTTTTCCATTTTCCGTCTGTTTCACTAACTTTTTTTCCATCAGCTTTCACAAACCATGCTTTGAAAGTACCATCATTTTTATAAATAGACTGTGCTTTTCCAGAGTTAGGTTTACTAAAATCGTCCTCAAAAATTGAAGTGCTATCGGTTTCATTAGCAGTTAGATATTCAATTTTTAAATAGGTTGTTTCCCAGGTTCCAATCAAGTAATTTTTTAAAACAGGTTTAGTTGAGGTCACTTCTTCTTTTTTTTCTTGTTTACAAGTAGCAAAAAATATTCCGAAAACGAGTATGGTAATTATATTTTTTATTTTCATCATTACAATTATATTTTTTCTTCTTTGGTATGCAGAAGACGTGTTAGCTTAATAGATAAATCTAATAAAATAATTTTAGCATTCCCATTTCTTTCAATATGGTACTGTGCATCACTTACTTCTTTTTCAATAGTTAAGATGTTAGTACTATGAACAAATGGAGCAAATTTAGCGAGTTCAAAGTTTGCAGATTTAGTTTCTAAAAACACCAAGTTGGGAGTTCCGTAGTTAAGAAGCAAAGCTTGTCTGAAAAATTGTAAACAATATTGTAAAAACTGCTTTTGAGTTTCTCTACCAGATTTAGCAATTTCTTCTGACCAACTAATTAAGTCTTGAATAACAGCAGCATTTCCTTTAGCTCTAAAAGCAGCACGAATCCAAGTAATAAACCATTGTTCAAAAATTATATCGTTTGAATTGTTATTTAAAATATGTAAAGCCTTGTTGTAATTTCCTTCAGATTGATGGGCGATATTAATCGCTTCATTTTCTGAAATATTTTTTTGTTGTATTAATGTATTGGCAATATCATTTTCACTCAATACAGGAAAATGTAAGGCTTGACATCGAGATTTTATCGTGTTTATAATTTGTTCTTCATCTTCAGCAACAAGAATAAAAATTGTTTTACTTGGAGGTTCTTCAATCAGTTTTAATAGTTTGTTAGAGGCAGCAATATTCATTTTCTCAGCCATCCAAATTACCATTACTTTAAAACCACCTTCATACGATTTTAGTTGTAGTTTTTTTACAATATCTTCTGCTTCATCTACACCAATTTGTCCTTGTTTATTATCAACACCAATATGTTGTAACCAATTAAACAAACTTCCGTAAGGCTGTTCTCTAATAAAAGAACGCCAGTCCTCTAAAAACAAATTACTAACAGGGTGCTTTTTTACCGAATCATTTGTAGTTACTGGAAAAGCAAAATGTAAATCAGGATGTTGTAGTTTATCACATTTTACATTACAGGCCGCTACATTATCAGAAAAATTACACAACAAGAATTGAGCATAGGCAATAGCCATAGGTAAAGTACCGCTTCCTTCCTTACCAACAAAAAGTTGCGCATGCGGAACCCTGTTGTTTTTAGCCGATTGCTGTAAATGTTTTTTTATGTTTTCTTGCCCAATAATTTCATTGAAAGTCATACCACAAATATAAGACATCAAACAAAGAGAACAACCGATTGTAAATAAATGATATATTACTTTGATATGTTGTTTAGAACGATTCTATTTTAGTATATTTGCTAGCTAAAAATACGTGTTTTTTGAGTACGATTGCATCATTACATATAGGAGAAAAAGGAATTATATCTGAAGACTGTTTAGATAAGATTCCATTAAAATTATTAGAAATGGGGTGTTTGCCAGGAACAGAGGTCGAGTTGCTTCAAATAGCTCCGTTAAAAGACCCTATGTATATTTGTGTAAATGGTAGCCATTTAGCAATTCGAAAAGAAACAGCTTGTCAAATTTCTATTCTTAAACTATAACTGATGAGTAATCGTATTAAAGTAGCGTTAATTGGGAACCCTAATACAGGAAAAACTTCACTGTTTAATCAGTTAACAGGCTTAAATCAAAAAGTAGGGAATTATCCAGGAGTAACTGTTGATAAAAAACAAGGAGTCTCAAAACTAGCTAATGGTAAAAGAGCTACAATTATAGACTTACCAGGCACCTATAGTATAAACCCTACATCTTTAGATGAAAGTATTGTTTTAAAAACTTTAATGGCAGCGCACAGAGAAGAGACTCCAGATGTAATTGTGGTTGTTGCCGATATTGAGAATTTAAAACGAAACTTATTATTGTTTTCTCAAATTCAAGATTTAGAAATTCCTACGGTTTTAGCTTTGAATATGGCGGATCAATTACAACGTAAAGGTATTTCAATAGATATATCTGCTTTAGAAAAAGAGTTACACACAAAGGTGGTGTTAGTGTCGGCAAGAAATAATGAAGGAGTTGATGACTTAAAAAGTGTAATAGCTGATTATGAGTCGTTACAAGTACATTCAAATTTTAACGAATTAACACAAAAAATAGACAAAGATTATTTTCATAAATTATCTAAAGTAGGTGAAAATTTCACAACCTATGGTTTGTGGATGATGCTTACAAAAAGACATACTATACTGCTTTCTTCTGAAGAAAAAGAACGAATGAAGTTGTTTGAAGGGGAAGAAGGAAAACAGAAAAAATATCAACATAAAGAAACGATATATAGATATCAGAAAATAAACGCAGTTTTAAAGCAAACATATAGTGTAGACACCTCTAAAGCTAGTGATTTACGTAGTAGACTCGACAGGGTTTTTACTCATAAGGTTTTTGGCTATGTCATTTTCTTCGGATTATTATTGCTGATTTTTCAATCTATCTTCGACTGGGCATCTACACCAATGGATTTTATAGATGGTTTGTTTGCTGATATTACTGAGTTTACCAAAGAGCAATTACCTGCAGGAATGTTTACCGATTTATTAACAGATGGAGTTATCCCTGGAATTGGAGGAGTTGTGATTTTTATTCCACAAATTGCTATTTTGTTTCTGTTTATTGCAATACTCGAAGAAACAGGATATATGAGTAGAGTTGTGTTTTTAATGGATAAAATCATGCGTCGATTTGGTATGAGTGGTAAGAGTGTAATTCCTTTAATTTCAGGTACTGCTTGTGCTATTCCCGCAATTATGGCAACTCGAACTATATCGAGTTGGAAAGAACGTTTAATAACTATTTTAGTAACGCCCTTTACAACCTGTTCAGCACGATTACCTGTTTACGCAATACTAATAGCACTTATTATACCCGATACAAAACTGTTTGGTATATTAAGTTTACAGGGGTTCACTTTATTGGTGTTATACGCTCTTGGTTTTGCAGCAGCAATAATTGCAGCATATGTATTACACAAAACTTTAAAAATTAATAATACCTCGTTTTTTGTGGTTGAAATGCCTAACTATAAGCTACCATCAGTAAAAAATGTATTGTACGATGTAATAGAAAAAACAAAAGCGTTTGTTTTTGGAGCAGGGAAAATCATATTAGCAATATCTATTGTATTATGGTTCTTAGCATCTCACGGGCCATCATCGTTTAATGATACTGAAAAAAAGGAGCTTGAAAATGTAGCAAATCAACAATTATCAGAAACAGAATTAGCAAAAAAAATAGCTTCAGCTAAACTAGAAAACTCTTACATTGGGATAGCAGGTAAAACAATAGAGCCAATAGTTAAACCTTTAGGTTATGATTGGAAAATAGGTATTGGGTTGATTAGTTCTTTTGCAGCCAGAGAAGTTTTTATAGGTACACTAGCAACTATTTATAGTGTGGAAGCAGATGATGAAAATACATCAACGATAAAGCAAAAAATGGCATCAGAAATAAATCCAGATACTGGAGAGAAGCGTTTTAATTTTGCTACAGGGATATCATTACTGTTATTTTATGCGTTTGCAATGCAGTGTATGGCAACGTTGGCAATTGTTAAACGAGAAACAAAAAGCTGGAAATGGCCAGTAATTCAATTAATGAGCATGGGGGTTTTAGCATATTTATCAGCTTTTACAGCCTATCAAATTTTAAGCTAATGCAAGAAATTATAACATACTTAATTGTTTGTGGAGCTGTTGCTTTTTTAGTGAAGAAGTTTTTATTTAACGCTAAAAAAAGTAACTGTGATACAAATTGTAATTGCTCATAATACCTTTTTCATATTATTTAGGAAAAGTTGTATGTTTGTGGTATCATAACTTGATAATGATAAATAAATTATAACTTATAAAAAATTTATATGAGAAAAATACTTTTAGCAACTGTAGTTTTTATCAGTTCTTTTGCTCACGCACAACAAGAAGTTAAAGTAGATTTATTAGATGCTTTGGCATTTAAAACTTTAGAGGTGTCGTACGAATATTATACAACAGAACGCTCATCGGTAGGTATTTCTGCCTTGTTTAATTTTGAAAAAAGATCTGCAGACTTCAAATACAATGAAAAACAAATGTTTACTCCTTTTTTTCGTCATTATTTTACCAACAGTAGTACTTGGAATTATTTTGGAGAAGTTTTTATGGGTATAAATATAGGAGAAAAAGAAATAGATCTTGATGGTTTACCCAATACTTTTAAGAAGTATACTGATGGTGCTTTAGGTATTGCTGTGGGTTCAAAATATATTTCTTCTGGAGGTTTTGTAATAGATATTTATGGAGGGTTAGGTAGAAATTTATTTACACCTGAATCTCATTCAATTGTACCAAGAGTAGGAATAAATCTAGGATATCGTTTTTAACGAAGTTCAACTTAAATAATCTAAAAAAGCTCGCAACCGCGAGCTTTTTTAGATTATAGTAAAAATGATAACTAGATGTATAGATAAAGAAAATAACCTATTTAAGTAGATTATTTACTCAGTTAAAACAGGTTTTTTCAATTGAATTAAATTGGCTGTTATAAAACTAAAAGCAGCGGGTAATACCCACCCTAAATTTTGGTTTGCAAAAGGAATATTGTTTTTTATTTCAGATAAATATTCAGGATTTATAATGTAACCCAAAAAATCAGGAATACTAAATAAAAAAGTGACTCCTACCACAACTTTAAAAACTATTGCTGAGGTATATTTTTTAGAAAGAACATTTAAGATAATTAATACAATGGTAATAGGGTAAATAAACATTAAGGAGGGTAACGCAATATTAATGATGTATTTTACATCAAATTGACCTACTATAACCCCAAAAAAACACCCAATAATTGCAGTAACTGTAAAAACTTTTTGTGAATTATTGTTAATGCCTTTAAAATAATCGGCTGTACCAGTAATAATTCCAACAGCCGTTGTAAAACAAGCTAAAGCAACTAAAACACTAAGAAAAGCACTTCCAATATTACCTAAAGTTTGATTGCTCAAAGAGCTTAAAACCTCTGTTCTGTTAGCACTTTCAGAAAAAGTAGAACTAAACAAAACACCATTATAAATAAGACCTGCATAAATAATTAATAATCCCAAACCAGCAATAAACCCCGCTTTTGTAATTAGCTCTTTTTTCTCTTCAAAAGTTGTGTTAGGGTTAAAATTCATGGAAATAACTAAAACACCACCAACAACTATAGATGCAATTGCATCAAAAGTTTGGTACCCCTCTAGTAAACCATCAACAAAAGGAGCTTTAAGGGTAGTGGACGCTATTGTATCAGGAGCAGAGAAAATACCAACAAAAATAATAGTCAATAGAATACATATAATAAGAGGGGTTAAAAACTTGCCCAATATGTTTAGAATTTTTGATCGGTTCATGGTAAAAATAAAAACAAGACCGAAATAAATTGAACTAGTAATCAATGAGCTACTATTACTAAAGTAAGGTGCAATAGCCATTTCATGTGTTACCGATGCAGTTCTAGGAGCAGGTAGAGCAATACTAATAGCGTAAATAACAAAACAATATATAAGGCTAAAAGAAGGAGATACTTTTTTCCCAAAATCGTACATAGTACCTTGTAATTTAGCATGTGCTAAAATTCCTAATAAAGGAATAAAAACTGCTGTAACAAAAAAACCAATAGCTACCCAATACCATAAATTGCCAGCGCTTTTTCCTAAAAAAGGAGGTAAAATCAAATTTCCAGCCCCGAAAAACATAGAAAATAAAGCAAATCCTGTAATTAAAGTTTCTTTTGATAATTTCATCTGTTTTGTTTTATAAATAACAAATAAACAAAATTGAAAAGAATATAAAGTATTCCAACAGTAATAAAAACAAACTTAGGTATAGCAAAAAATAAGCAATAGAACTCCATTGTTGTTATATGCTTCCCAGCAGCAACTTAATTAAACCAAAGTTTTCGATAGCATCACAAAAACCAGCAAAAAACAAAGAAAATGTAAGTATAACTTCAAAGTATCTTATTCAGCTTATGAATAAAAATAGTTATTAAGGAAGAATAAGAAATTAAAAAAAGAAAAACGAGTCCTAAACTAATGCCGCAAGCTATTTTAGAAACCACGTTCCAAGAATCAATATATTCCTTAGATGTTGCAATATCTTTTGCTAACCCAAAGCTTATAATGCCATTTTTGCAGACATCAATTTTAAAAAACTATCCAAATAAAGCATACAAATTATAAGAATTGATGTAGAAACTACAAGAAAAACCGTAAGCTTTTGCTCTTTTTTTTAGAAAGATTATGAAAAGGAGAAATCAACATTTTTAGCAATTATTTGATAAGTTTACTAATGAAAGATACATATTTTTGTTGAATGCAAAACAGTATAGAATTTAAAAATACCAAAATACACTTTACTACTGAAGGAAAAGGAAGTGTTATTGTATTACTTCACGGGTTTTTAGAGAATTTTACGATGTGGAATAGCATAGGTAGAGAATTATCCAAAAAGCACAGAGTAGTTTCTATCGACTTGTTAGGGCACGGAAAAACAGGATGTATTGGATATATACATTCTATGGAGGAAATGGCAGATGCTGTAAAAGCAGTACTAAAAGAACTAAGAATTCGAAGAGCCATTTTTATAGGACATTCTATGGGAGGCTACGTTTCTTTAGCATTTGTAGAAAAATATCCGAAAAATGTAAAAGGAATATGTTTGATGAACTCTACAGCCCAAGCAGATAGTGAAGAACGAAAGCAACTACGAATCAGAGCGAATGAGATGGCAAAAGAAAACTTTGAAACATTAATAAAAATGTCGATAGGTAATTTATTTGCTGAAAATATGCGAGTGCAACTTTTCAATGAAATCGAAAAAGTAAGAAATGAAGCTCTAAAAATACAAGTAAGAGGTTATATAGCAGCGAGTGAAGGAATGCGCTTACGTAAAAATAGAGAAGCGGTTTTACAAACAATAGACAAACGATTAATGATTGTAGGAAAGCAAGACCCAATATTGAATTATAAGATTGTTGAAAATGAAGCAAAGAGAACAAATACTTCGCTAATTAAACTGCCTAACGGACATATGAGTCATATAGAAGCTAAAGATGAACTTTTAAAGGCATTAATCGAATTTGTAAAACCCTAATAAATTTCTGTTACTTTTGTAGAACACAAAAAAGTATTTCATGAAAGTTCATCATTTAGCCAAACAAAACTCTATTCTTAATAAATTTTTAGCCGAACTTAGAGATACCTTAATTCAAAAAGATTCAATGCGTTTCCGTAGAAATATAGAACGAATTGGCGAAATTCTTGCATATGAACTAAGTAAAGAGTTAAATTATGAAGTCAAAGAAATAACAACACCCTTAGGAGTAAAAAAGGTAAATTTACCAACAAATAATATAGTATTATGCTCTATTCTAAGAGCAGGTCTACCTCTACATAACGGAATGTTGAATTATTTTGATGACGTAGAAAATGCATTTATTTCAGCATATCGTCACCACCCTAATAATGATGATGAATTTGAAATAGTGGTAGAGTATTTTGCGTCACCATCTATTGATGGGAAGACGTTATTGTTAGTAGACCCAATGTTAGCAACAGGGCGCTCAATGGTTGAGGTATATGAAGGAATAAAAAAATATGGAACTCCAAAAGAAATAATAATAGCTTCAGTTATTGGCTCAGAAGAAGGGGTAGAATATATAGCCAAATATTTTCCAGAAAGCACTACTTTATGGATTGGAGATATAGATAAAAAACTAAATAATAAGGGTTATATCGTACCAGGTTTAGGAGACGCTGGAGATTTAGCATATGGAGTAAAATTATAATTTTACACAACAATACTTACTGTAAAAGAGGCTATTAAAAATAGTATAATAATAACATCAGCATACCATTTTTTTTGAAAAATCTCAATTCCGTTAGCAAGAATAACAGAAAGTGGAAAGAGAACATATAAAAATTCACTTCCAGAACCATCTTCAACTAAAAGTAAAATAGTAGTTCCAATTACTAAATGTGTAAGAATTAAAATCCAATTTATTCTAAATTTATTCTTAACAGAAAACACTCTTGGAGTTTTTAAAAGAATAGAAATGATAATAAAAAAACTTATAAAAAGAATAGGAAACAAAAATTCTTGAAGAGTGTAAAAACTTAAATCAGGATAAAGGTTCCAATTAAAAAGTGATAAAAATATTTCTGTCTTATCATACCAAAAATAATAGGTAAAATATAAAAAAACTGGACCAAAAACTCCTATTATTGGAATTAATAATGTTTGATAAGTAAAACGCTGGTTTAAAAAGATAGACAAGTATAGGAGTAAAGCAAATAAGACGCTGTAAGGTTCTATTAAAAATGAGATACCTAACCACAAGCCACCATCAAATAACTTATGATAAATGTTTTTAGGTGACTGTAAACTGTATACTTTTCGTAAAAAAAGAAGTATAGTTAGATTAGAAAAAAATATTTTATTTATACTAATAACGTCAGGAAAAAAGCCAATTAAAATTACAAAAAACAAAAAAGCAAAAGAACTATCGTAAGTCAATAAATTCTTGGTAATAATAAAATTGTAAATAGAAAAAACCACCAAAAACCACCCTAGTTCTTTAATAAGATTGAAAGAAAAATCCTTAGAAAAAACACCTAAAACAAAATACCCTAAAAAAAGCACAAACAGTACAATAAAATTAATAGGTTTAGATTTACCGAAAAAATTGGCTAACATTGTTTCTTTTTATATTTTTGCAACTGTAAAGATACTTAAGATATGATAGCAGGCAATATTTTTAGATGGATTGGTAGTTTATTTACCGACTTTTTATTTGCACCATTCAATTGGTTACGTTTAACAGTAGCTAAATCAGATGCAGGTTGGTGGACTTCAAACGCTGTAAACTGGTTCTTTTTAGTAATCCTATTAGTATTATTTGCTTATTGGATGAAAGAAGCTGCTCGTTTTCAAAGAGAAGGAACAGAAGATAGAGTTTAATTTCTATATACCTTGGGAAGTAAAAACAAACTAAAACGTTTCAAAGAAAATGAAACGTTTGCTAATGTTATTCAGCCAACTCGAGAAGAAGTAACCAATAATTTTTCTTACAAAGGAAAATGGAATACTTTTTTTAAAAACAACAACCCAATAGTTTTAGAACTGGGTTGCGGTAAAGGTGAATATACAATTGCTCTAGCAGAAAAAAACCCTGACAAAAACTTTATTGGAATCGATATTAAAGGAGCGCGTTTTTGGCGAGGAGCTAAAACAGCACTTGAAAATAACATGAATAATGTTGCCTTTATTAGAACCCAAATAGAATTGGTAGATTATATTTTTGCTGAAAATGAAGTTTCTGAAATTTGGATAACTTTTCCAGATCCACAAATTAAATACAAACGTACTAAACACCGTATGACTAATACAGAGTTCCTAAAAAAATACGACAGTATTTTAAATTCTGAAGGAACAGTTAATTTAAAGACGGATAGTGAATTTATGCATGGGTATACCTTAGGCTTATTGCATGGAGAGGGGCATGAAATTTTACATGCAAATCATGATGTATATAAAAACGTATACAGTCCAAAAGAAGTTACAAGTACACAAACCTTCTACGAAAAACAATACTTAGAAATCGGTAAGCCGATTACCTATATAAAATTCAAACTCAATTATTAATCCTGCTCTTTTGCAGGATTTTTTTTTAGCTTTCCCCTTCGGGTTACTCTTTACGCTTTATAATGTAACTAGCTGCAATCGCTAACACAGTTAATATTTAGCAAATTTCATTTCGAGTGAAACGAGAAATCTCTTTTTTTAAGTCTTTTCTAGTATGGGTAAATTCTTATATTTACACTGTATGACAGATAAAAACTTCTTCGAAAAAGTATACGAAGTAGCACGGCTAATTCCTTACGGAAGAGTAACCAGTTACGGAGCCATTGCCACCTATTTAGGAGCAGCTCGTTCGGCAAGAATGGTAGGTTGGGCGATGAATAACTCTTCAGAAAAAGAAGTACCAGCGCATCGTGTAGTTAATAGAAAAGGATTGCTAACAGGAAAACATCATTTTGATGGAACCAACCTTATGCAACAATTGCTAGAGAGCGAAGGAATAAAGGTGGTCGATAATCAAATTCAAGACTTTAAAAAGGTATTCTGGAATCCGAGCGAAGAATTACTCTAATATTTCCTGATTTTTAAAAACGTATAAAAAATATCAAGCCCTAGTTGTCAGTTCGAGTGATTTTCTGAAAGAAAATCGTATCGAGAACCTATCTATAAAACCAACTTATCAACCTATAAATATTACCAATCTAAAGACTTTATTTTCTTGGGTCTAAAATGTATCTTTGCAGTTAAGATTAAATAAAAATAAGCAACGAGTTTACCGCTTGTTGTTTAAAGCATAAAGCATGAGTTTTAAGAAACAAGATATATACGAGGCATTAGAAACGATAACAGCACCAGGTGAAGGTAAAAGTTTGATTGAAAATGAGAATATAACCAATGTAGTTACTTTTGGAGATGAAGTAATCGTAGATGTTACTATTGCAAACCCGTCACTTCAGGCTAAGAAGAAAGTAGAAGTTGAAATAATGAAAGCAATTCACCAACATGTTAATCAAAAAATTGATGTAAAGGTGAATGTAAAAGTAGAAGTTCAACAAAAAGAAAATCCGAATCAAATTAGAGGAAAAGAAATACCTAATATTCAAAACATCATAGCTATTGCTTCGGGTAAAGGAGGTGTAGGAAAATCTACAATTACCTCAAATATGGCAGTTTCATTAGCAAAAATGGGCTTTAAAGTAGGGGTGTTAGATGCAGATGTGTATGGGCCATCACAACACTTAATGTTTGATGTAGAAAAAGAAAAACCATTAGCTGTAAATGTAAATGGGCGTTCGAAAATGAAACCGATTGAAAGTTACGGGGTAAAATTATTATCACTAGGTTTTTTTACCGATCCAAATCAAGCAGTAATTTGGCGTGGACCAATGGCCTCAAAAGCATTAAATCAATTAATCTTTGATGCAGATTGGGGAGAATTAGACTTCTTGTTAATAGACTTACCTCCAGGAACAGGAGACGTACATTTATCAATAGTACAAGCGGTGCCAATTAATGGAGCAGTAGTAGTAAGTACGCCACAAAACATTGCTTTAGCAGATGCCAAAAAAGGAGTAGCAATGTTTAAACAAGAAAGTATTAACGTACCAGTATTAGGTATCATTGAAAATATGGCGTATTTTACACCAGCAGAACTCCCTAATAATAAATATTACATTTTTGGAGAAGGGGGTGCTAAAAACTTAGCAGAAGATATTGAAACAAGTTTCTTGGGAGAAATCCCTCTAGTACAAAGCATACGTGAAGCAGGAGACGTTGGTCATCCAGTAGCGTTACAAGAAAATACACCACTAGCAAAAGCTTTTACAGAGGTAACCAAAGAAATGGTTTCGCAACTATTAAAAAGAAATGCAAACTTACCACCCACAGAAGTAGTACGAATTACTACGATGAGTGGTTGTAGCTCAAAATAAGCAGTTATGGCAACAGTAGACATAAGAAATAACGTAGAAAAAGCGTTGGAAGAAATCCGACCTTTTTTAGTAAGTGATGGAGGTAATATTAAACTATTATCTATAGAAGACAGTACAGTAAAAGTACAACTAGAAGGAGCTTGTAGTGGTTGTTCAGTCAATCAAATGACCTTGAAAAATGGAGTAGAAGCAACGATTAAAAAATACGCACCAGAAATTACAGAAGTAATTAATGTAGCATAAGCTGACAAAAACTAGCTTTTAAAAAAAGTTTATGCCTTAATTTTGGGCGTTCGGGCGTGCTTTCGTTACTCGCTTCCCAATTGAAAAAATTGGGAGAGCTCAAACAAGCCACTCAATCACTAACGCATACATATTCCTGCCTTTTAAAATAAGGCAGGAATCTCAGTATAAATAAGAGAATTTTGTTATAAAATGATACAAACAGATATATTAATTATTGGAGCAGGCCCTACAGGATTATTTACGGTTTTTGAAGCAGGATTATTAAAATTACGTTGTCATTTAATTGATGCCTTACCACAACCAGGTGGGCAGTGTTCAGAAATTTATCCAAAGAAACCAATTTACGATATCCCAGCTTACCCAGAGATTTTAGCAGGTGATTTAACCGATAAATTACTAGAACAAATTAAACAATTTGAGCCAGGGTTTACCTTAGGAGAACGTGCCGATACTATTGAAAAACAAGAGGACGGAACGTTTATTGTAACAACTAACAAAGGAACAAAACATCAAGCACCTGTAGTTGCTATAGCAGGAGGATTGGGGAGCTTCGAACCACGCAAACCACTTATCCCTAATATCGCAAACTTTGAAGATAAGGGAGTGGAATACATGATTAAAGAACCAGATATTTATCGTGGTAAAGATGTAGTAATTGCAGGAGGTGGAGACTCTGCTCTAGATTGGTCTATTTTCTTAACTGAAGTAGCAAAATCAGTAACCTTAATTCATAGAAGAAATGAGTTTAGAGGAGCCCTAGATTCTGTTGATAAAGTACAAGAGTTAAAAGACGAAGGAAGGTTAATGTTAATTACACCAGCTGAAGTAAAAGGAATTGTTGGTGATGATAAAGTTGAAGGTGTACTAGTAGAGCAAAAAGATAAAGAACCATTTACGTTACCTTGTGAGCATTTTATTCCGTTGTTTGGACTGTCTCCAAAATTAGGACCTATTGCAAATTGGGGATTAGAAATAGAGAAAAATGCCATAAAAGTAAATAACGCTTTAGACTATCAAACTAATGTTGAAGGAATTTACGCAATAGGAGATGTAAATACTTATCCCGGTAAGTTAAAGTTAATTTTATGTGGATTTCACGAAGCAACGTTAATGTGCCAGAGTGCTTATAAACGTATTCATCCAGGCAAGAAATATGTGATGAAATACACAACAGTTGGTGGTGTTGATGGATTTGATGGAACAAGAAAAGAAGCACCGAAAGCTGTGATTAAAGCGATTAATTAAGCGTGACATTAACCGAATACATACAGCAATTATCAGAAGACAAACTATTGTACTTCGCCTTGCCAGTATTTTTCATTTCCATGTTGGTAGAATACCAATTTGCCAAAGAAAAATATCACGGTAAAGACACAGGAGTATCAATGTTAATGATGGTGTTTTCTACGATTATTGAATTTATTCCGAAGATTTTAGCCTTTGTAGCTTTTTTCTATTTGTATGAAATGAGTTCGTTAAAAGGCATAGTGAAACGTCAATGGTGGGCATGGATTCTATTATTATTAGCTGATGATTTTGCTTATTACTGGTTCCACCGTTTAAATCATGAGGTGCGTTTGTTTTGGGCAGGTCATGTACCACATCACTCGTCAGTACATATGAATTTAGGAACGGCATTGCGTCAAGGAGTTGGTGAACGTATTCATAAATTTTTCTTTTGGATGTGGATTCCGTTGTTAGGTTTTGATCCGTTAATGATGTTTACTATGATGGGAATTAGTTTAATCTATCAGTTTTTTGTACATACAGAGCTAGTTGATAAACTGCCAAAACCAATCGAATTAATTTTCAATACACCATCGCATCACCGAGTGCATCACGCATCAAATATTCGATATTTAGATTGTAACCATGCGGGAATTTTAATTATTTGGGATCGTATATTTGGTACCTTTTCTGAAGAATTAAAAGATGTCGATAAGCCTGTTTATGGACTTACGGTGAATATTGAAACTTTTAATCCCGTAAAAGTAGCGACTCATGAATATACTGCTATTTGGAATGATGTAAAGAGAGCTGATAAATGGAGTGATAAACTGAATTATATATTCAATTCACCAGGGTGGACACATGACGGAGAAGATAAAAGAGCGAAAACACTTCGAAAAAAAATGAATTTGTAATAATGGAACAAGATATTACGATAAAAATTACCGACCGTGACGGAGTTACTCACGAAGTACAAGCGCCTACAGATATGGCAATGAACTTAATGGAAGTGGTACGCTCGTATGAGCTAGCTCCAGAAGGAACCATTGGTATTTGCGGAGGAATGGCAATGTGTGCTTCTTGTCAATGCTATGTTAAATCAGATCACGAATTACCAGAAATGGGAGACGATGAAGAAGCAATGTTAGCAGAAGCTTTTTATGTAGAAGATAATAGCCGATTAGGTTGCCAAATACAAATGACACCAGATTTAGAAGGTTTAGAAGTTGAATTAGCTCCAGAGAGTTAAAAAAACAAGAATAAAATTTAAAAAGCGTAGGACCTTAAGTTTAACTTAAGGTCCTACGCTTTTTTATAATGAAATGCTAATTGCGTCATTTTAATTTCCATTTACGTCATTTAGTTTGGCTGAAGTGAATATATTTTTGCTTAAAACTATTAAGACTAAATAAAAATAAATGATTCTTAAATCACACCCTTCTTTAAAGGAGTTATCGTTAAACAACTATTTATTTAGTGATGAATCGGTAAATTTATACGAAGAGTATATTCAGAAAACAACCTCCTATATTCAGCAATTTTTATCCAATAGAACTTTTTATCAAGGAGATAATCTTGAGGAAATTCTAAAAAATAAAGAACAAGCAAAATTGCTAAACATTGAAGAAACACACACAATTGATAGTGTTTTAGAAGAATTAAATGATTTGTACATAAAAAATGCAATCGCTTTTCATAACCCAACATATGTAGCGCATTTAAATTGCCCAATTACATTGCCTTCGGTCATTGCAGAAATGATTACAACAACAATAAATACTGCAGTTGAAACCTGGGATCAAAGTACCTCAGCAACTTTTATAGAACAAGAAGTTATTCAATGGATAACTAGCGTATTTAATCTTTCAAATAATTCAGATGGTGTTTTTACAAGCGGAGGTACACAATCTAATTTTATGGGGCTATTAATGGCTCGAGATAATTATGCCTTTAAAAATTTTGGGATTAACATTAAGCAACATGGTTGGAGTGGTGAAATAAGTAAGTTTAGAGTTTTTTGCTCTGAAAAGGCACATTTTAGTATTCAAAAAAGTGCCGCTTTGTTAGGGATGGGCTATGATGCAGTTATTCCTGTAAAAGTAGATAAGAGAATGCGAATGGATGTTAATGAATTGGTGTTGGCTATAGAAAGAACAAAACAGAAAGGAAACATTCCAATTGCAGTGGTAGCAACATTAGGAACTACCGATTATGGTAGTTTTGACCCGATACAAACCATAGGGAAAATTACTAGAGAACACAATATGTGGTTGCATGCAGATGGAGCTTATGGAGGAGCTTATGCACTTACAAATACCCATAAAGAGTATTTTACAGGGATTGAGTTAGCCGATTCTATTACCATCGATTTTCATAAAACGTTGTTTCAACCCGTAAGCTGTAGTGCGTTTTTAGTTAATAATAAACAGCATTTTCAATATGTATCGTATTATGCAGATTACTTAAATCCTGTTGAAGATAAAGATCCACAACGCCCTAACCTTATAGAAAAATCAATCCAAACAACACGTCGATTTGATGCCTTAAAAGTTTGGTTGACCTTAAAAACAATGGGGACAAAAACTATAGCGAATTATTTAGAAGAGGTACATTCTTTAACAAAAGCAGTATATCATGGTATAAAAGATCAGGAGTGTTTTGAAATTGCTCATGTACCAGAACTAAGTACCCTAGTATTTCGATATAAAGCAAAAGGTATAACAGAAGATATAATTCATGACACAATTAATTTATATATCAAAAACACCTTATACAAAGCTGGAAAAGCATCAATAGCAAGTACAAAATTAAACGGTAACATCTATCTAAAATTTACACTACTAAATCCTAAAAACACAATTAACAATCTCCTAAACATTATAGAAATGATTAAAACTACAGGAGAACAATACAAAACTACAAACTAAAAAAGATGAAGAATACTATATTAGATTTTATAGCCATAGGTGTAGGTCCTTTTAACTTAGGATTGGCCTGTTTATCAGAACCAATTGAAAACTTACATGGAGTATTTCTTGATAAAAAAGAGAAATTTGATTGGCATCCAGGAATGTTATTAGAAGATACTACTTTACAAGTACCTTTTATGGCAGATTTGGTAACCCTAGCCGACCCCACAAGCCCTTTTAGTTTTCTTAATTATATAAAAGAACAAGGAAGAATTTATTCTTTTTATATACGAGAAAATTTCTTGTTGCTTAGAAATGAGTACAATCACTATTGTCAGTGGGTAATTAGCAAGCTATCCAACGTATATTTTAATACAGAAGTTACGAACGTAGACTACGATCAAAAAGACGAAATTTATGTAGTTACAAGTATTTGTACAAAAACACAGGAAGTTAAAATTTATAAAGCGAAGAAGTTAGTGTTAGGAACAGGAACACAACCTTACATTCCTGCTTGTTGTAAAAAGTTGAAAGATGTTGCTGTTCATTCATCAGAATATTTACCTAATAAAGAACAATTACAGAATAAAAAAAGAATAACTGTATTAGGAAGTGGGCAAAGTGCTGCTGAAATATTTTCTGATTTATTACAAGAAATAGATACTAAAGGATATGAATTGAATTGGATAACCCGTTCACCTCGCTTTTTCCCGCTAGAATATGCTAAGTTAACACTGGAAATGACGTCTCCAGAATACGTAGACTATTTTTACAATTTACCAGCATCCAAAAGAGATGCATTAATTAAAAATCAAAAGCATTTATACAAAGGGATCAATCAAGATTTAATAGGAGCTATTCACGATACATTATATGCGAAACGAATCCTATCAAAAGAACCTTTAAAAGTTTCACTGCGTACCAATTCGGAATTGAAAACCACGAAAGTATCAGATACCGGTATTAAACTTGAACTTCATCAAGTAGAACAAGACAAATATTTTAAACATGAAACTGACGGATTGGTGCTTGCCACAGGATATGAATATCAATTACCTGATTTTATAGAAGGAATTGCAGATCGAATTTTATGGGATTATCAAGATCGTTTTGATGTACAACGTAATTATACCATAGATAAAAATCACAGCGAAATTTTTGTTCAGAATGTAGAGCTACATACACATGGTTTTGTAACCCCTGATTTAGGGATGGCTGCATATAAAAACTCATACATTATTAAAGAAATAACAGGAGTTGAGCACTACCCTATTGAGCAAAAAATAGCGTTTCAACAATTTGAGGTTACACAAGAAGAGGAAATAGAACTCAATGTCTTTGCATAGAGGTATGAAGTTAAAAACATTTTTAATACTAATGACACTGGTTGCAGTAGTAAGCGATTATTTATTGCATCCATTTTATCCACAGTTTTTTGAGCTTCGTTTTGGAATGAAGAATCCTAAAAATGTCGGATACTATTTTGCAGCCATCTGCTTTATGGTAATGATTGCATTTCCTTTTTGGGCGTATGTTTCTAAAAAAGTTTCAGAATTAAACATTTTAGTTTACACTCAAGCTGTTGCAGGTATGTTAGCATTGTATTGTTATTATACCACATCATATATTAATTTCTGGATAGTATCACTTGTAATGGTACTGTTTAAAGGAAGCTATTTACTGGTATATCCGTACATTTTAAAAATAATAACAAAAGAAGAACATCCAAGTATAATCGGATTACTTTCAGTAGTGGTGCATTTAGGAGGAATCTTAGGAGCGGTGTTGGGAGGTTTAACAGTAGATTATATAAACCCGAGTAGTATTTTTTTAATCATGGCAGCAGGCGATTTTATTCAAATGGCTATGAGTGGTTATTTATTAAAAAGTAAAAAGTATGCTACTGATTTAATTATTTCAGAAGAGTCAGCCGTAACTGATAAAAAAAATATTCCAAAAGGATTTATTTTGAAATTAGGCTTGATTACATTGATATTGTATTTCAGTGATTTTTTAATCAGACCTTTCTTTTCATTGTATTGGGAAAGTTTTTCAATGTATAAAAGCAAATTGGTTTCAGGTACTATCTATGCCATTCCAGGTTTTGTTGCCTTAATAGCATTATGGATTAATAACAAACGAAAATCAAAAGGACACGAAGGAATTATAAATGCTTTATGTATAGGTTTGATAGGATTGGTGTTACAAGGAATACCTAATGAAGCAGCTGTTGTTTTAGGAAGAATTATTTACGGATGGGCAATTTTTCAAGGAGTCGTGAAATTCGATATTTTATTATTCGAGTTGAGTTCTCCAGAATCATACTCACTAGATTACAGTAAAATACATTTCTTTCAAAACCTAGGTGTGTTATTAGCTTCGCTAAACGTAGGGATTATAGTCGACAGCTTTGGTTTACGTATGCCTTTCATTATTGCTTTAGGCGGATTTATACTCACACTAGTCTTGTATTTTATCGTGTTTAAATCGGTAAGGAAAGTACACAAACAACTAGCCAAAGCTTAAATTATGAGAACAACAGAAACCATAGCTTTTTCAAAAAAATACAAAGATTTTGGAAGAATTACTATTCGCCCTTTTCAAGTAAAAAGAGACAGTGTTTTTTTACAAAAATGGGTAACACAAGAGTATGCTGTTTTTTGGGGAATGCAAAAGGCAACGGTAAAAGAAGTTGAAGAAGAATATACCCAACTTATAGCTCCAGAACATTATGATGTTTTTGTAGGAATGTTTAATAATGAACCTGCATTTGTATTAGAGCGTTACAATCCGCAACTAGACATTATTCATAATTTTTATAAAGCTAAAACGGCTGACTGTGGCGTGCATATTATTGTAGCACCACCAAAAACCAGTAAAACACCAAATTTTACGTGGTTTATGTTTCGGTCTATTATGGATTTTGTTTTTACGAACCCTATCATCAATAGAATAGTAGTAGAACCCGATATCCGAAACAAAAAAATGTTTGCACTATGTCAACGCATAGGTTTTCAACTAGGAAGCGTAATAGAATTACCTAACAAAACAGCACAACTAGCATTTTTAACCAAAACCAATTACCAACAACAAATACAATCTTTTATACCATCAAAAAGAAGTGCCATGAACACCCTAGATAATGTGGTTTCTCCACAACAATCAACCCAACATATACAACCAGAGGTTTGGCAAAAAGCGAACCTATTATTAGTGAAAAAAGCACTGAGCGAGTTTTCTCATGAACTATTAATTCAACCAGAAATAATTCAAGAGTTAAGTGATGGATACAATCAGTATAAAGTTTATGCAGATGATATTGAAATCCAATATGAGTTTGAAGCAAAACCAATGGCTTTAAATCATTTTATGATTGATGAAAACTCTATAAAAAAATATGCAAAAGAAGTTGAAGAAGAAATCGATGCGATTGCTTTTATAAAAGAATTTAGAAAAGCATTAGGAATTGCTGATGAAAAAATGCCCGTGTATTTAGAAGAAATTATAAACACATTATACGGAAGCGCATTTAAAATGACTAAAGGAAATCCAACAGCAGCAGCATTAGCGGTAGCTGATTTTCAAACCGTAGAGCAATCTATGACGGAAGGACATCCAGGGTTTGTAGCAAATAATGGAAGAATAGGTTTTGATAGTAGCGATTATCGTTCGTATGCACCAGAAGCAGGAAATTCTTTTTCGTTATTATGGTTGGCAGGGCATACATCAAAAGCAGTTTTTTCAGCGATAGAAGCATTGCCCTATGAAACCTTAATACATCAGGAGTTAGATGCCGATACTATAGCACAATTCAATAAAATAATTGAAGAAAAAGGCTTTAGTCCAAAAGAGTACTTATTTCTTCCTGTTCACCCATGGCAATGGTTTAACAAACTAGCTACAGTTTTTGCTTCAGAAGTTGCCAAGGGAGATTTAATCTGTTTAGGATATGGACCAGACCAATACTTAGCGCAACAATCAATAAGAACCCTATTTAATATAACCAATCCACAGAAATTTTATACAAAATCGGCATTGTCTATCCTAAACATGGGCTTTATGAGAGGATTGCCATTGTATTATTTAGGAACTGCTCCTAAAATGGCAGTTTGGTTAGAAAACCTGTTGTATAATGATGCGTATATAAAGGAAAACGGATTTAGAATGTTGAGCGAAATTGGTTCGGTTAGCTATGTGAATCCATATTTTGAAGAATTTGGTCCGCACAACGATTACAATAAAATGTTAGCATCGTTATGGAGAGAAAGCCCATATTCAGTGGTTAAACAAAATCAAAAGCCACTAACGATGGCAGCATTATTACATATAGACCATCACGGAAAAGCATTGTTGCCAGAAATTATTAAAGACTCTGGAATTTCAATAGATGACTGGTTACGTAGTTATTTAAAAGCATACTTAAGTCCTTTATTGCACTGTTTTTATGAGTACGATTTGGTGTTTATGCCACATGGTGAAAACATTATTTTGGTATTAGAAAATAACATTCCAGCATATGCTTTACTAAAAGATATTACCGAAGAAGCATGTATTTTAAATCCAGAAGTTGAATTGCCAGAAGACTTAAAAAGAATGTACGCACCCGTTCCGGAAGACGTAAAATTACTATCCATATTTACAGATATGTTTGATGGTTTCTTCCGTTTTTTAGCTCCAATTTTAGAAGAACATGCAAGTTATAGCGAGAACCGTTTTTGGAAGTTAGTAGCAGAAAATATTCAAGAATATCAAGAGCAGTTTCCAGAATTGTTGAAGAAGTTTGAACAATATGATTTGTTTGCTGAAGACTTTAAACTGTCGTGTTTAAATAGATTGCAATTGAACAATCACAAGCAAATGATTGATTTAGACGACCCCGTTGCTTTACTACAATTTGCGGGAAAACTAGACAATCCAATAGCTGTATTTAAAACTCAGGAAGTATAATTATGGTTCAAACATTTCAAAAAGTATTTAGCAAAGAAATAACTGGATTGGGAGTAATAAGTATTCGTCCGTTTCAATTGGAAACAGATACACCAATGTTGCATAGCTGGGTAACAAAACCGTATGCAAAATATTGGGGAATGTTGGAAAAATCTGTAGAAGAAGTACGTGCCGAATATCAAGAAATTGAAAACAGCCCACATCATTATAGTTATATAGGGATGTTAAATGATACTCCTGTGTTTTTGATGGAACAGTACAAAGCATCAAAGGATATCATAGCAAACTACTATGATGTACAGGAAAACGATTACGGAATGCACGTTTTAGTAGCCCCAGTGAAAAAAAGAGTGCCACAGTTTACTTGGCATGTATTTTCAACCATTATCGATTATTTTTTCAGTGTACCACAAGTAGAAAGAATTGTCGTTGAGCCTGATGTGAACAACGAAAAAATACATGTGCTAAATAAAAAAGCAGGCTTTGAATACCAAAAAGAAATTGAGTTACCTCATAAAAAAGCTGCGCTAGCTTTTTGTACAAGAGAAACCTATATAAAAGCCATAAATAAAGTATAAAAACTACCGTCATTCTGAAGGAGTAAGAAGATGACTAAAGAATCTTTAGTTTAAGAAAAGATTACTTCATTTCACTCGAGATGACATATCCTTGAAAAATAAATAATGAAAAAAAGTATAGCACATTTACAACCTGATGTATGGAAGTTTGTAAATCGTCAATTAATAAAAAAAGCCATCAGTGAGTTTTCACACGAACTTATTTTAACTCCCGAATTCATTTCAGAACAAGAGGATGGATGCACATACCAAATAACTTCTGATGATAATAAGTTTATCTATCGATTTAAAGCAAAAAAATATTTGCTTGATCACTGGTTGGTAGATGCAAAAAGTATCATTAAAAAGAACAGTACTTCAGAAGAAGTTTATCTAGATGCATTGCATTTTATAACAGAATTTCAGAACACATTAGGTATTCCTAATGAGTTTTTAGCAACCTATTTAGAAGAAATAACAAGTACACTTTCAGGAGCAGCATATAAATATGTAAAGGAGAAATTTTCAGCCCATGAATTAGCAGAGAAAAGTTTTCAAGAAATAGAACATGCGATGACTGAAGGTCACCCCTGTTTTGTAGCAAATAATGGTAGAATAGGATTCAATATTGATGATTACCATGTATATGCACCAGAAAGCAATTATCCATTTAAACTAGTGTGGATCGCGGTACATAAGAAATATGCGACCTACACAGCTGTTAAAGGATATGAATATGAAAAACTTTTAGAAAGTGAATTAGGAAAAGAAAAACTAATCTCATTTAAAGAAGTTGTAAAGAAACAAAATGTAGCCTTAGAAAATTACATTTTTATGCCCGTACATCCTTGGCAATGGAAAAATAAAATAGTAGCCGTTTTTGGGGCAGATATTGCTCAGAAGAATATCATTTTAGTTGGGGAAAGCGATGATGAATTTTCAGCACAGCAATCCGTCAGAACATTATTTAACGTATCACATCCAGAAAAGTTATACACTAAAACAGCCTTGTCTATTTTAAATATGGGCTTTATGCGTGGATTATCTCCGTATTATATGCAAAGCACCCCACACATCACAAAATGGATAACAGATTTGTTGGTAGACGATACGTATTTGCAAAATAATGGTTTTACCATGTTAGGTGAAGTAGCAACGGTAGGATACCACAACCATTATTATGAGGTATTAGGAAAAACAAATCCACATAATAAAATGTTATCGACCTTGTGGCGTGAGAGTCCGTTTACAAAAATTAGCTCCAATCAACGTGTGCTTACCATGGCTGCTTTATTACATGCAGATTATCAAGAAAAATTATTGTTGGCTGCTTTAATAGATGCATCACCTTATACTACTACTACTTGGGTTCAACGTTATTTAAAAGCTTATCTAGCTCCTTTATTGCATTGTTTCTATAAGTACGAATTTGTGTTTATGCCACACGGAGAAAATCTTATTCTAGTATTAGAAGAAAGTACTCCTGTATATGTTTTAATGAAAGACATTACCGAAGAAGTAATTGTTTTTAATGAAGAAATACACTTACCAGAACACGCTGAAAGATTGTTTACTAAAACTTCTGATAAAATGAAAGTACTAACCATTTTTACAGATGTTTTCGATTGTTTTTTCCGTTTTATGGCACAACAATTAGACCGTTACGCAAACTTTTCAGAAGAAAACTTCTGGGAATTGGTGGCAGAATGTGTGTATGAGTATCAGGAAGAGCATCCTGAGTTTTCAGAGAAATACAAGAGATATGATTTGTTTGTTGATGAGTTTGATCGCTGTTGTTTAAACAGGTTGCAGTTAAGCAATACAAAACAAATGTTGAGTTTAGCCGACCCAATCGAGAGCTTACAATTGGAAGGAACCTTAGAAAATCCGCTTGCTAAATTTAAAAAAGAAGAGGGAATAGAAACTGAGATAATAATTCAAAATACATAAAATAAACACATTACAAATGCAAAAAACACAAAGAGTAAGAGCTGTAGACTTTGTAAGAGGGTTTAGTGTTCTTGTTATGATTCCAGTGCATGTGATGATGATTTTTTCAAGTATGGATACTTGGGAAAACTCGATAACTGGAAATATAGCTCAGATATTAGAAAGAGGATCACCGGTTTTCCTTATTGTAATGGGAATTTCATTTGCATTCTCAAAAAATTCCAATAAAAAAGGAATTCTTAAAAAAGCGTTATTCATTATTACTTTAGGATACATTTTAAACTTCTTAAGATTTATAGTACCACTTTTGTTTTTTGGAGGTTTCCCAGAAAGTTTTGTAGAGGTAAGCGGGCTTCAGGTAAGTAATCCGTATAGCATGTTAAACTATTTCTTAAAAGGAGATATGTTTCAACTAATAGGGATATCATTGTTTTTAATAGGTATGTCGTTCAAGTTCTTAATTAAGAATAAAAACATACTCATACTTATAGCACTGGTCGTTATGTGGCTTTCAAAAATAGTAAGTGGTATTCAATTAGGAATTCCTGGGGTAGATTATGTTTTAAATCTTATTTGGGGTAATAACTTTGATGTATATTTTCCTTTATTTCCGTGGATTTCCTTTATTCTGATGGGGTTATATCTAGGATTAAGGTATCAGGAAGCACCTGAAAATGCTGATACATCTTTGTTCAGACCAATGTTGTACATCGGAATCGTTTTTCTGGTAATAGGAAAGTTACTATGTGATTATAATTATGAGTATCATTTTGGAGATTATTATCATTTAGGTCCAGGAGGAAGTATGGGGTTAATGGGATGTATCTTAGTTCTTTTCTGGGTGTATTATTTAATAGAAAAAAACCTTCCTAAGAACAATTATGTAAGTAGGTTGTTCTTTTACTGTAGTAAAAATGTTACCCCTTTTTACATGATACAATGGGTGTTAATTTATTGGTTGTTAGCATTTGCAGAATTCTCAGCTTATAGTGAGCCCATGGTTTTAGCCATTATGCTAGCTGTAAATTTAGGAACTTTTAGCTTATTGTATCTGTTTAACAAATACAAGGTTGCTAAGAGAAATAAAAAAACAAGAGTAGCACAACAAATGGCATAAGTATGAGGAAGTTATTAGTTATTATTGTTGTTTTATTACAGTTTAAATCCGTAGCACAAACAAAACTAGCAGGGAGCTATGGATTAGAACACACAGTTCAAGAATTTTTAGAAGTTATCCATTCTTATCAAGGTCCACCATTGCAAAACCTACCGTTAGATGTAGGAAGGTTGGCGATGGAGAATATGCAAAAAGATTCAACCTTAACGTATGACAAAGTTACTTTTACCAAAACTATTTTTAAGGAAGGGAATCGGAAAATAAACGCAGTAATAATAAAGCCAAAAAAGGCAGAAAAATTACTCCCTACATTAATATACTTTCATGGAGGGGGTTGGGTGTTCAATAGCTTTGAAACACACAAACGTTTAATGCGAGACATTGCTTTAAAAGCAAACGTAGGAGTGGTTTTTGTAGAATATTCAAGAGCTCCAGAAGTAAAGTATCCTGTAGCAAATGAAGAAGGATATACAGCAGCTTTATTTATATCGAAATATGGAAAAAGATATGGGTTAGATTCTAACAGAATTATAGTTGGTGGTGACAGTGTAGGAGGAAATATGGCAACAATTGTAGCAATGAAGGCAAAAGAGGAAGGGGTTCCTAAAATTCTTGGACAAGTGTTGTTGTATCCTGTAACCGATACTAATTTAAACACCAAATCATACGAACAATTTTCAAAAGGACATTATTTAACTAGAGCTACTATGAAATGGTTCTGGGAAGTATACGCTCCTGATAAAAGTACACAATCACTAACAACAGTAGCTCCTTTAAAAGCTAGTTTAGAAGAACTTAAAGATTTACCTAAAACTCTTTTAATAACGGCAGAATATGATGTGCTAAGAGATGAAGGAGAAGCATATGCTAAAAAGTTAAGAACAGCTAAAGTACCAGTTATTTCAACAAGATATGGAGGAACAATACATGATTTTATAGTACTAAATGCTTTGAGAGAAACCGAAACATCAAAAGCAGCAGTAGTAGAAGTGTGTACTTTTTTAAAAAACAATTTTTATAAGAATAATTAAAAATGGATTTATCATTTATAAAAACACTTGTGGGTCAACTAGAACATATGAGTATAATAGTACTTGTTTTAATGCTAGTTGAATGGGGAATTCTTATTGTAACAAGTTATGTAGAAAAAAATAAAGAAGGTGTGGTTAGCATTGTATCTTATTTAGTACAAAGCATTCCGTATTTTCTATTATCAAAAGTATTGATTGTAGGCACCATGTTTTTGTTATATGAAAATAAGTTGTTCAACTTGGGTTTTCAATGGTATGTGTGGATAGCAGCTTACTTGTTGTACGATTTTACCGTGTTTTTTATTCATTTATTAGGACATAAAGTTCGAGTTTTATGGTGTATTCATGGTGTACATCATACTGCAGAAGAAATGAATTTAACTGTAGTTGCAAGAGGATCAATTTTTGATGTATTTTTTACTCCGTTTAATTTTATATGGCTCCCAATAATAGGATTTCACCCATTAATGATTTTTATAATTGAGCCCATAGCAAGATTATATGCTACTTTAACACATATAAATGAAAAAGTTATTGGAAAGCAAAAATGGTTAGGTAAGATATTAATTACTCCATCAGTTCACAGGGTACATCATGCTAAAAATCATATTTATTTAGATAGAAATTATGGCGAAACCTTTAGTATTTGGGATCGTTTATTTAAAACGTTTCAAAAAGAGTTAGAGAATGAAAAAATTCAATATGGAATTATGCATAACAAGTTGAATAGCGAAAATATATGGCATGTACAGTTTTTATTATGGAAAGAATTATGGTTTGATGTTAAAAATGCACCAAGATTGATAGATAAGATAAAGTATATTTTTATGCCTCCAGGTTGGAATCATATTGATGGTGGGAAAAAAGCAAAAGAGTACAGAAATGAAGCTTGGTTAAATAGGACTGATAAAAATTTATTAAAAGCGTCTTAAAAAAAGTAATATAAATTAGCTACTTGGTGTGTAATTATAATTTTTTCGAAATTCTTTTGGAGTCATTTTTTCGTACTTTTTAAAAGCAGCAGTAAAATGAGTTGGATTTTTATACCCTACCATATCAGCAATTTCGTAAATGGGTTTTTGAGTATGGATTAATAAGTTCTTAGCCTTATTCATTCTTAACTTTTTAGCGTAATTAAAAATAGTTTCATCAAACAATTTTTTAAACTCGTTTTTTAAAACATTTTGATTCAATAAAACTTTGCGAGCAAGTTGCTGTATGGATATTTGTTCATGTAGATTTGTTTGAAGTATAGCTTCTACCTTATATATTTTCTTAAGAATATTTTCATTAGAATTACTTGATTTTTCTGTACGAACAGCCAACTGTAGGTGTAGCAATTCTAAAGTTTTTGATTCTAAAAAAAGACGTTTAAGCAACCCTTTTTGTGAATTAAGGAGTATTTCGGCGACAATTTTCTCCATATTAGAAGTTAACTGTTGAGTAAAGTTCCCCTTTTTTTTTAAGCCAAGAGCTTTATCATTGGACAAAAGAGCTTGCATTTGGTGTTTCTGTATGAAATAATCATACATTCTAATTTTAATCTCGTTTATAGGCTTATCTCTATAAAAAAATGTTCTATTGTCTATATTGCTATTATATAAGAGACAGCTTTCATTTTTTTCGAGGATGAGGTCATTTTTGAAATTAGAAGCACGGATAATTTTTTCCCCTTCAATTAAAACAGAAAATTCTAAAATACTTAGGTTATCATTTGACATAAAAAGAAAATCCTCTTTAAATCTAGCATTAATAACATTAATTAATAAACCATCAAAATAATAACTAGTAACAAACCCCTTGCCATAGGCGGGATTAATTGTAAATATAGAGGTCTTTATACCGCAATCTAAACTTTCAGTTTGTAGTTGCAGTATTTTTTTAAACTGTGGTGTTTTGTTGTTGGCAATAGCAATTTCCATGAAATATAGGGGACTAGGAAATAAAGGATAAGCCGATGGAACAAGTGACAAGGTTATTTTGAACATCTTGTCACTTGTGTCACGGTGTTTAAAAGGTTTTAATGAGTTAGTTAGTGGTCTTTATCCATTTATAAATATTAATAATTAAAAAGATACTTGCTATAGCTACTAAAAGAAGCATAAATATCTCAGAGATGTTACTCGCTTCATGCATTATAGCTTCAAATAAATGATATAGGTTGTATAACCCAGCAATACTTGCCCAAATTAGTGAGGTTATCTTAAACCATTTTTTAGAAATCTCAATGGTTAGCAAACCAAAAAGTAAGCACATTCCTTCAAAAAGTATACGGTATATATGATGTGAAAAAGGAGCTTCACCTGTTGCACCCTCCATTACTAAGGTTTCATTGTAGTATATATTGAACAGTCCGTAAATGTGGTGAACTATCCAACCAATTGCTAAAAATATCCAAAGAATTATAATTTTTGTTCTCATAGGTATGTGGTTTTTATTTTTTAATAATTGATTGTTTTTTTCAGTGGTTAAAACTTGAGTTGTTTTTTGAGTTTCTTCGGTTAACAACTGCTTACTATTTTTGTAATCTATAGGATGTTTTGTAAAAGCACTTTTGGCTTTTGCTTCTGGTTTAATTTTAAAGTATACGAATAGTGCAGTAATTGAAATGCCTATCCATAATAAATCGATTGTAAGGATATCAAATTGTCTAGCCTTGTAAGTATTCCAAATCCAGTTGTTGGAAACTATACCACTAGCAATTGGAATTAAAAAACCTAGAATAGCTCCTGTTAGAAGAGTGGTTTTGTTAGTGAAGTAATTATTTCTCTTGAACCTAAAGTAAATGGTAGCTAATAACCAAATAACAAAAAACCAAGTATATAAAATACTCATTTTTTGAGTTTGATAGTTTTCAGGTAGAAGTTTTACTACTAAGAAAAATAAAGCAATAACAGGATACAAAGAAAAGCAAATAGCAAGATAAATGTGTCCTACTTTAGCTGTGTATAAACGTTGTTTTAAACTCATACTTTTCTTGTTACGAGCTTCTATCCATATCAATACTCCTGTTATAATTACAAAACAAGTGATAAGCGCGAGAATAAAGTAAATAACTTTTATAGCAATACCTCCAAAATTACCATAATGTAAGCGGCTTACAGAAAGTTGAATATCATCTGTATACTTACTTTCATTAGGATTTCTTACAATTGAGGTTTTATCAGTTTCAAAATTATAAAACACCATTCCAGAACTTAAAAAACGTTCTTTATAATCTAGTTCACCAATTAAGCAATATTTCATGTTGGTACCGCCATAGTTTTTAATTAAAACATAGTTTGAATTAAAATGAGACCAACGGTTGGCGTTTTCTTTTACAAACTGGTTTACACTAGGAATTTCTTTATCTGTTTTAGCAATCCACTCATATGATGTACGGTCTGGACGTAAATCGTCCATTAGTTTATCTTGGTCACCACCGTATAAAAAATTAGCAGGAAGTAAAACAAACAAGCTTAAACAGAAATAAGCTGCCGTAACTGCGTACATAAACTGAAAAGGAAGTCCAATAATCCCTAATGCAGTATGAGCATCTGTCCACACTCTTTTTAAAGAAACTTTTGGGTTGAATTGATAAAAATTTGAGACGATTTTTTTCCAATGTACAATCACACCAGTAACAATGGCAAACAAAAAGAATAAGGATACAAAACCAGCAAGGTAAATCCCAATAGTAGGGATTTGTGTAAAGAAATGTAAACGGTATAAAAATTCGCCTAAACCATATTTTTCTACATAAGATGCTGTTTCACCAGTATGAATATTTATTGCCTGATAGTTTTGATATTTAGCTTCATCAGGAATATTTACTGTGTCTTTTGCAGCTGAGGTTAAAACATAGATGTTGTCACTTTTATGCCCTAAGTAAAAACGAATATCTCTACTCGTTAGATGATGATTTTCTGAGAGCTTTTCTAATAAAAAATCATAATCAATGTTTTCTCTGGCAATGTTTTGTGAATGCTTACCATCTTCCCATGTTTCAATTTCGTCTTTAAAAAGCGCAAAAGCACCCGTGAAAAAAATCACATACAAGGCTACACTTATAACAATACCACTAACTGTATGTGTATTGAAAAAAACATTGTAATTTCTGTTACTCATTATACAAACGGATTTTGTTGGCTTCCTAAGTAGTAGATTATATATAGGATTATTGAAATTATAATATATAGAATCCAAGCTTTCCACCCATTTTTAAACAAGTAAGGAACAATTAACAAAGCTCCCCATATAATAAAAATGGTGTAGATAGAAGTAATGAGTACTTCTTTAGGGTTGGGTAACCATAAGACTAAACATAAATGTAGCAAGGCACTTATGATATATCCACCAATAAGACCAGCAGATATTTTTGCAAACCGTTGCCAAGGTGATTGGTTTAAATATTTAGAGTTAGCAGGCATATTAAAAAAAGAATTCTATTAAAAAGGTTAACATAGATAAGACAGTTAAAGAGACGTAGTTTATCACTCTTAAAGGAGTAATGAGAATGATAAAACTTAAAAAAAGTGAAGTAGCCACAAACCATGCAATAATTCCTGCAGAAAGTCCAAAAAATGCGATGGATAAGAATAAACCTATAAGTAAGAAGATTACTCCAGTTATTTTGGTGAAAAACTTATTAGATTGAAACCATTTTTGCAAGGAAAAACTATCAGATAAATAAGATTTTTCGGAGGTGTTATATAAGGCATAACATCCGATAAAAATAAAAAGAAAGGTGATTGTTTTCATAGTGGTTTATTGAAATAGCAAAACTCTGAACACAAAAATTCAGAGTTTTGTGTTTGCAACATTTAATAATTCAAATAGCTATTCATATTTAAAACTTATAACTAACAGTACCTAAAAAGGCTCTTGGAGCTTGAGGTGTTATCGTACTCCACCCTGTATAGTATTCTTTGTCTGTTAAGTTGTTTCCTTTTACACTAATTCTAAATTTATCAACTTCATAATAAATTGAAGCGTTAAAAATAGTATAGGCAGGTAAGTAAAAATCTCCTACTGATGGGTACCCTACCATAGTGTTGTATTTACTAGCACCATTAAGTCCAAAACCTAACCCTAGGTTTTTAACAATACCATCTTGAAACTTATAATCGGCCCAGAAATTATAAGAAGTTTCAGGCCCTGCTTCAGCTAAACGTTCATTAACGAAATCAGGTCTAGATTTTGATTGTGTTACTTTAGCGTCATTATAACTAATACCACCACGTAAGTTTAGTCCGTTAATAGGATTTGCGTTTACTTCTAACTCAAAACCTTTACTTTTTACTGTAGCATCTTGTTGTTTACTGGCTCCAAAGCCCATAACTTTATCTTCTACAGTTATACTATAATAGCTTAAAGAAGTTTCTAGTTTATTGTTGAATAGATTGGTTTTTATACCAAACTCTAGTTGGTTTGCTTGTTCTAGGTCATATGATTGGATTTTAGTAGCTCCATTAGGGTTTGAAATGTCAACAGGAACTCTTTCAGGGTTTACGTAAGAAAATCCATTTTGATAATTAGCAAAAACAGATAGTTGGTCTACAATTGGTTGGTAAACAATTCCAAACTTAGGAGAGAAGGTAGATTTTGTATATTCTTTATCGTCATCACTTGGGTCGTTTGTATCACCTTTATAATTAAATCTATCATAACGAACTCCTGCCATTACAGATAGTTGAGGCAAGATGTTTACAACATCAGAAATATAACCACTAAGAACATTTTGATTTATATCAGAATTTGATCTATCAACATTAGCTAAAACGCTATCAAGACTTGCTCTTGTTGTAGGTAAATTAGCAAAACCCAATGCTGGAGGCACTGGGATTAGTTGTCCTTGTGGATTCACAACATTAATTCCACGATAACCAGAACCATTATCTATAATTTGTGAATCTAAATAGTCGATACCAACCACTACTCTGTTTCTAACTGAACCTAGTTTAAAATCCCCTATAAAGTTTTGTTGTAAACTTAGGGTGTTAGTTGAAGCGTCTGTTTTTTGAGCATATAATCCAAATAAATTATTTTGAACATTATATAAGTAAGTATAATACCCTTTTGATTTTGTGTTACTACCAGCTACAATTGTTTGAGAAGACCAGTTATCGGTAATTTTATAAGAAATCTCACCTCTATAGTTTTGGTTAGGGTTTTTAATAGAAATATCGTCGTTTGTTAACGATTTATTTCTGTCGTAATTTAGTTCTTCTAAGTTTTTAAAAGTAAGAGGAGCACCTCTATTTAAAAACAGAAAAGTTTGATTTGTTTGATCTGTAGATGATAATTCATAATTAAAATTTAATGTCAATCTATTATTTACTTTATAAGAAATAGCAGGAGCTAAGAATAAAGCCTTTCTAAAACCAGCATCTTGAAAACTATCTTGTATTTGATAACCTGCGTTTAATCGTAATGAGATGTTTTCATTTTCTTCAAGGTTAGTATTAAGGTCAACAGTTAATTTTTTAAAACCAAAAGAACCGCCGCCAACAGTAATGTTTCCACCAGTTCCTTTATATGGTTTCTTAGTAACAATATTAATTAAACCTCCATATGATGTTACGGTGCTTCCGTATAAAGTAGCAGAAGGTCCTTTTATAACCTCAATTCTTTCTACATTATCAGGGTTTATAAAACCATTTGTAATTCCAGGAACACCATTTACCAATTGAGGTTGAACAGAAAAACCACGAATAGAATAGTAGCCAGCTCCATCTCCACTTCTACCAGTTGATGACCATAACTTTTCAACTCCAGTTGTATTTTTTAAGGCTTCCTCAAAGCTAGTAACAGACTGTGAAACTAGTAACTGATTGGTTACTGTGCTATATACTTGCGCATTTTCAATGTTTTTTAGAGGCAACTTAGCTACATAAGCACTTTCTTTTCTAGAAAATTTATTCTTCCTGTTTGTGTCAACAATTACTTCACTAAGAAGTTCATTTCCTTCGAAAAGGATAATTTTTAAATTGCTTGAAGTTTCATTAATAGTAATTGTTTTGGTTTTATAACCAACATAAGAAAAAACTAAAGTTTGTTGAGCTACTTTTGAAGGTTTGGTAACCTCAAAATAACCATCAATATTTGTTTGAGTTCCTTTGTTTGTGTTTTTGAATACAACAGTGACTCCAACTAAAGGAAGCCCATTATTGTCTTGTACAACACCTGTTAACTGCTTTTTTTGAGCGATTAAATTTATTGTGAATAGAATTAGAAAAGTTGTAATTATTCTTTTCATTTTTGTTTTATTTAGATTAAATAAATATTGTTTTAATTGCGCAAATGTATCTCAGAGGGTTTAAGTATCAAAATTTATTTAGATTAATTTTAAATAAAAAAAACTAAAAATTTGAAATTTAATGAGATATCAACATCTTTTTTATTTTGGTATATTTGTAAAACACAACTAAAATCTATTAAAATGCATTGGAAAGATCTTTTAGCGCATTTAAAATTCATGATAAAACGGAATCCGGAGTAGCTATTATTGATTGATTTTGAGATTTAGTCACTATTTATAAATAAGTAGAAATATTTGACTAAATAGAGAAAGAGAGTTAATTGCATAATTAACACATTGTTGAACTATCAAATTAATTAAAGATGCCTTTTTATCATAAATTAGGAAAAATTCCACACAAGCGACATATTCAGTTTCGTAAAGAAGACGGAAGTTTATATTACGAACAATTATTTGGTACGATTGGTTTTGACGGAATGTCTACCAACAGTTACCATGAATATAGACCAACAATGGTCAAAGAAATTCGTAAACAATACTCGATAGCGCCTAAGGTGGCAAAAGAAAACAATATTAAATCGTATCGTTTTAGAGGATTTCAAGTAGCACCAGAAAATGATTATTTACAAAGTAGAAAAGTAGTACTTACCAATTCCGATTGTAATATTATTTTAGCAGCTCCAAAAGAATCAACCAAAGAATATTTTTACAAGAATACTGATGCAGATGAGGTAATTTTTATCCATAAAGGAACAGGAAAATTACGTACCATGCTTGGTAATTTAGATTTCAAGTATGGTGATTATTTAGTAATCCCTCGTGGAATTATATACAAATTAGATTTCGATACGGAAGATAACAGGTTGTTTATTGTAGAATCGTATCGTCCAGTGTATACTCCAAAAAGATACCGAAACTGGTTTGGTCAATTATTAGAACATTCACCATTTTGTGAGCGTGATATTCGAAGACCTGAAGAGTTAGAAACTCATAACGAAAAAGGAGATTTCATTATCAATGTAAAAAAACAAGACGAAATTATTGAAATGGTCTACGCAACACATCCATTTGATGTTGTTGGTTATGATGGGTATAACTATCCGTATGCTTTTTCAATTCACGATTTCGAGCCAATAACAGGGCGTATTCATCAGCCACCACCAGTACATCAAACATTTGAAACAGATGCATTTGTAATCTGTAGTTTTGTACCTCGTTTATACGACTATCATCCAGAAGCTATTCCAGCACCATACAATCATAGTAATATAGATTCTGATGAGGTGTTGTATTATGTTGATGGAGATTTCATGAGCAGAAATGATATTGCTCCTGGGCATATATCATTGCACCCAGCGGGAATTCCTCATGGACCACATCCGGGGGCAGCGGAAAGAAGTATTGGAGAAACAGTAACCGAAGAATTAGCGGTAATGGTAGATACTTTTAAACCATTAAAAGTAACTGAAGAGGCTATGAAAATAGCAGATGAAGATTATTACAAATCTTGGTTAGAATAACAACATAAACAAACAACATCATGAGTAAAGAGATAAAATCAGTAAACTACGGTTTAGAAAAAATATTTGAAGGAGCACAAGACTTCTTACCACTTTTAGGAACAGATTATGTAGAGTTTTATGTAGGTAATGCAAAACAAGCAGCTCACTTTTATAAAACAGCTTTTGGTTTCCAATCACATGCATATAAAGGTTTAGAAACAGGTTCTACAGAAGAAGTGAGTTATGTGTTAAAGCAAGATAAAATCAAATTAGTTTTAACAACACCATTAAATAGTAAATCTCCAATTAATGATCATATTGTAAAACATGGTGATGGAGTTAAAGTGGTAGCGCTTTGGGTAGAAGATGCAAGAAAAGCATATGAAGAAACAACTTCAAGAGGAGCGAAGTCATATATGGAACCAACTGTTGAAACAGATGAGCACGGAGAGGTTGTAAGAGCAGGGATTTACACATACGGAGAAACAGTTCATGTGTTTGTAGAGCGTAAAAATTACAATGGAACATTTTTACCAGGTTTCCAAAAATGGGAATCAGATTATAACCCACCAACAGCAGGATTAAAATATATCGATCACATGGTTGGTAATGTTGGTTGGAATCAGATGGATGTTTGGGTAAAATGGTATGAAGATGTAATGGGGTTTGAGAACTTCTTGTCATTCGATGATAAACAAATTCATACAGAATATTCCGCTTTAATGAGTAAGGTAATGTCTAACGGAAACGGAAGAATTAAATTTCCAATTAATGAGCCAGCTGAAGGAAAAAAACGTTCTCAAATTGAAGAATATTTAGATTTTTATGAAGGAGCAGGAGTACAACATATTGCTGTAGCTACTGATGATATTATAAAAACAGTAAGTCAATTAAGATCTCAAGGAGTAGAGTTTTTATCAACTCCACCAGAAGAATATTACAAAGCAGTTCCAGGAAGATTAGAAGAATTTAGCCACGAGTTAAGAGAAGATATTGAAAAGCTAAAATCTTTAGGAATTATGATTGATGCTGATGAAGAAGGATATTTATTACAAATCTTTACAAAACCAGTAGAAGATCGTCCTACATTATTCTTTGAAATCATTCAACGTATGGGAGCTCGTGGATTTGGAGCAGGAAACTTTAAAGCCTTGTTCGAGTCAATTGAAAGAGAACAAGAATTAAGAGGAACTCTGTAAAAACTTATTTTATAAGATAAAGCAACTAAAACACCAAGATTCAAGACAGTATAATTGTCTTGTTTCTTGGTTTCTTTATTATTTATATAATGGATCAAAATAGGTATTTGAATATAAAATCTCCTTTCTCATAAATCTTACTTTATGTTAAGAGTAAGAATTTAGAGTAATTATAAAAGAACAAACAAATGAGCAAAGAAGAAATATTAAAAGCAATAGAAGAAAAATATGATAAATTAGGAGTTCCTGTTGAAGCAATGCTAGAAGGGCTACTTTGGAGCGAACCTATAACCTATTGGGATTATATACAAACAGATGCGCTTTTAGGATTACAAATTCCAAGAACAACCCTGCCAGATGAAATGGTGTTTATCATGTATCATCAAGTAAATGAATTACTGTTTAAAATGATATTATGGGAAATAGAGCAAGTAGCAAAAGCAATAGAAATTTCAGCTGAAAAATTCTCAAAACACTTAATGCGTATTAGTCGTTATTTCGATATGCTATGCAGTTCGTTTACAGTAATGGGAGATGGAATGGATGTAGACCAATATTTAAAATTTAGAAATACACTTACCCCTGCAAGTGGTTTTCAGAGCGCACAATATCGTAAGATAGAATTTGCATCAACAGACCTTATTAATTTGATAGATGCACGTTATCGAGATACAATTGATAGAAATTCATCATTTAAAAATGCCTACGATCATTTATACTGGCAAGCAGCAGGGAAAAATTATACCACAGGTCAAAAAACAACTTTATTAAATTTGTTTGAAAAAAAATATATGGGTGATTTTATAGATTTTATGGAAGATTATAATGATTGTAATCTTTCTAGAAAATTTAAACAATTACCAAAAGAAGTTCAAGAAGAAGAAGAGCTAATTAAAGCAATGCGTCATTATGATTATACAGTAAATGTAAAATGGGTAATGGCTCACTATAATGCTGCTGGGAAATATCTTGGAGGTAGTGATGGAGATTTGGAAGCAACAGGAGGAAGTAACTGGCGTAAATATTTGCATCCAAAGTATCAGAGAAGAATCTTCTTCCCATATTTATGGAGTGAAGAAGAATTAAAAACCTGGGGAACTTTTTAACTACAATAACAATAAGGTAAAAGCTGTTTAATGTTCTGTTAAACAGCTTTTTTTAATTTTTGGAATGGTAATTGTCTATGAATTTTCATAAGTTTGAATATTATGAGAAAAATATTGTTTTTTATATTTTTAGTAATCTCGCAAAGCTTTTTTGCTCAATGTTGTAAAACAGCTTACAAAAGTGGTGAATGGCTACGATTTGATATGAGTTATAGCGGCTTTTTAAAAGCAGGAACAGCCGTTTTAGAGCTTAAAGAAAAAAAGCTAGATGATAAAAAAGTGTTGCATGCTATAGGAAAAGGTAAAACAACGGGGGTAATCAGTTGGTTTTTTAAAGTTGAAGACAAGTACGAAAGTTATTTTGGAATTGATAGAGTAGAACCCTATCTTTTCAAAAGAAAAATTAATGAAGGTGGGTATAAAAAAAACCGTCATATTACTTTTAATCATCAGAAGAATACCGCATATGTTCAAGATTTTAGAAAAAATAAAGACACTTTAATTTCAGTAAGGTCGCCACAGGATATGATCTCTACCTTTTATTTTTTAAGGAGTCAAGATACTAAAACCCTAAAAAAAGGAGATGAAATTAAACTTAATATATTCTTCGATAATAAAAGTTATCCATTTAAATTACGATTTTTAGGATATGAAATCTTAAAAACAAAATTTGGAAAAGTAAAAACGCAAAAATTTAGACCTTTAGTTCAAGCAGGTAGAGTTTTTAAAGCTAAAGAAAGTGTTACCATATGGATTTCAGCGGATGATAATAAAATACCAATAAAAATGAAGGCCTCATTAGCAGTAGGTTCATTGCGTGCAGAGTTAAATGCCTATAAGGGATTGGCAAATCCTTTTGAGATAATAGTTGATTAGAATACATATTAGCTGTTTAAGAATTGTTAAAGTGCAAGAAAAAACACTATTTATTTGTACTTTTGTGGATAAATTCAAATTTAAAGCAGCTTTTTTTGAAAAAAATCATTCTTCCATTCATACTATTATGTCTTTTCTTTTCTTGTAAAAAAGAAAAAAAAGTAATTATACAAGAGCCTGTTAAAATAGAAAAACCAAAGCCAGTTATAGCTTATGGTTTTAATTTAGATGATTATACAGTCATTAACGATACAATTAAAAATGGAGAAAGTTTTGGGGTTATTATGGATAGATATCATGTAATGTATCCCAAAATTAATGAAATAGCTACAAAAATTAAAGACACTTTTGATGTTAGAAGGGTTAGAACAGGTAGAGCATATACAATATTAGCATCTAAAGATTCGTTGGAGCAAGCAAAGGTTTTTATATATAAACACAATAAAGTTGAGGCAACCGTTATTGACTTCCAAGATTCACTAATTTCTGCATACACACACAGAAAAAAGATAAAAACTGTAGAAAAAGAAATAGCAGGTGAAATTCATTCTAATTTATCCATAACAATGGATAGCTTACAACTAAAACCAATATTAACGAATACAGTTGCAGATATTTATGCTTGGACGTTAGATTTTTACCGCTTACAAAAAGGAGACACATTTAAGTTGATTTTTGAAGAAAAATTTATTAACGATACTACCTTTGTTGGATATGGAAAGGTTAAAGCTGCTATTTTTAACCACAATGGAGAAAACTTGTATGCTTATAGATTTGTTGCCGATTCGATAAAAAAAATTCCTGAATATTACGATCAAGATGGAAATATGCTACGAAGAGCATTTTTAAAATCACCAATTAAATTTCAGTACAGAATTTCTTCACGATATAATTTAAGAAGAAGAATTAAGTTATATGGTAATAGAATAAGAGCTCATAAAGGTACTGATTTCGCTGCTAGATATGGAACAGAAATTATGTCAACAGCTAGCGGTACTGTTGTAAAATCTGCTAGAAGAGGAGGAAATGGAAACTACGTAAAAATAAAACACAATAGTACCTATACAACACAGTATTTACATATGAAGAGGCGTAACGTAAGAGTGGGAGATTATGTAAAACAAGGAGATGTAATTGGTTGGGTAGGTATGACAGGTAATACAAGTGGTCCACATGTTTGCTATCGTTTTTGGAAAAATGGGCGACAAGTAGATCCGTTCCGTGAAAAACTGCCTTCAGCAGAACCTTTAGACCCTAAAATTAAACCAACATATTTAGAGTATATTAGGCCATTAAAAAAACAGTTAGATAGTATTAAGCTACCACAACCGGAACCACTTTCATTTAAAGAAAAAGAAACCTTAGCTACACATTAATTATGCCTTTACTAAATAAAAAACCAACTGAAACTATTGCTTGGGAGAAGTTAACAAAACACTTTAACGAAGTAAAAGATTACAAGTTAAAAGAGTTGTTTAGAAAAGACAAAAATAGAGAAGAAAAGTTTTCTGTCTCAATAGATGGACTATCTTTAGATTACTCTAAAAATAGAATAACAGAAGAAACAATAGAGTTATTAATTTCTCTAGCAGAAGAAGTAGAGTTAAAAGATGCTATTAAAAAATATTTTTCAGGAGACAAAATTAATGTTACAGAGAATAGAGCAGTATTACATACAGCTCTAAGAAGCAGCTCTGATACTCCTGTTTTAGTTGATGGAAAAGATGTAAAACCCCAAATTAAAACCGCTTTACGAAAGATGAAAGCTTTTAGTAACAAGGTTATTTCAGGAAAGTGGAAAGGGTATACAGGAAAATCAATTACAGATATTGTCAATATTGGTGTTGGTGGATCAGATTTAGGTCCTAAAATGGTTGTAGAGTCATTACAGTTTTACAAAAATAAACTGAATACTCACTTTGTTTCAAATATTGATGGAGATCATGTTTTTGAAGTTTTAAAAAGAGTAAATCCTGAGACGACACTTTTTGTTATAGTTTCTAAAAGTTTTACAACTCATGAAACAATAAATAATGCTAATACAATTAGAGATTGGTTTTTAAAGTCAGCTACTGTTTTTGATGTGTCTAAGCATTTTGTAGCTGTTTCGTGTAACACAAAAGCAGTCGATAATTTTGGTATCGATAAGAAAAATGTATTTCCCCTGTGGGATTGGGTTGGTGGCCGTTTTTCTCTTTGGTCAACCGTAGGTTTATCGATTTCTTTGTCGTTAGGTTTTAATAATTTTGAAAAGTTGTTAAGGGGAGCAGAAGAAATAGACAAGCACTTTAGAACTGTTGATTTTAATGAAAACATACCAGTTGTATTAGCTCTTATGAGTATTTGGTATAATAATTTTTTTGGTTCAGAAACTGAAATGGTGTTACCTTACAGTGAATATTTAGAAAAACTTCCAATTTATCTACAACAAGCCGTAATGGAAAGTAATGGTAAAGACGTTGATAGAAATGGAAATAGAGTGGATTATCAAACAGGAACCATTGTATGGGGAGGGACAGGAGTAAACTCACAACATGCTTTTATGCAATTATTACATCATGGAACTAAGTTAATACCGGTTGATTTTATAGGTTTTAAAGAACCATTACATAACTTAGAAGGTCATCATGAAAAATTGCTTGCAAATTATTTTGCACAACAAGATGCATTAGCTTTTGGTAGAACAAAAGAGGAAGCACATTTAGATTTAAAAACAAATGGCCAGTTAAACCAAATAAATACACTTTTACCTTACAAAGTATTTAGAGGTAACCATCCTAGTAATTCAATAGTTTTTAAAAAACTAACCCCTTATTCTTTAGGAATGCTTTTAGCTATATATGAGCATAAAATTTTTGTACAAGGAGTTTTATGGAACATATTTTCATATGATCAATTCGGTGTAGAGTTAGGAAAAGAATTAGCTCAAAAAAAACTTACCAACACTTAAAAACCAAGCTTTCTTATTTTTCTGCATTTTTTTAACTTATAAGTAAGGTTTGTTAATAATACTGTTTAAATTAAGTTATTGATATTCAGTGATTTTTGATTTTTTATGTATTGTAGAGTCTTAATTTCTTGTTAAAACTTAACATTAAGTTAATATTAGCAATAGGTAAAAGCGGGATATTTGTAGCTGCATTTAATAACAATTAGATTAAGAAATGAAAACATTTAAAAATGTATTATTAGTAGCTCTGTTCTTTGTAACGGCTACAGTTTTAGGTCAAACAAAAATTACTGGTACAGTAGTTGACGAAATGGGGGAACCATTACCAGGAGCTAACGTTGTAGTAAAAGGCACTACAAACGGTTCAGCAACTGATTTTGATGGGAAATTTATACTAAACGCTAGTTCTAACTCAGGAGTAGTAGTAGTATCGTTTGTTGGATATACCAACAAAACTGTTTCTTTTTCAGGAGCGTCTGATTTAGGAACAATCGCTTTAGAGCCTTCTAATGTATTAGGAGAGGTTATTGTTACTGGAGTTATAGATATAGCTAAAGATAGAGAAACACCTGTAGCTGTTTCTACTATTAAAGCTTCCGAAATTCAGGAGAAACTAGGATCTAAAGAATTTCCAGAAATTTTAAACACAACTCCTTCTGTATATGCTACTAAACAAGGAGGTGGTTTCGGAGATTCGAGAATCAATATTCGTGGTTTTGATCAAAGAAATACAGCTGTTATGATTAACGGTATGCCTGTTAATGACATGGAAAATGGATGGGTGTACTGGTCTAACTGGGCTGGTTTATCAGATGTAACTTCTGCAATGCAAGTACAAAGAGGTTTAGGTTCTTCTAAGTTAGCAATATCTTCAGTTGGCGGTACTATTAATGTTTTAACTAGTTCTGCTGATAAAAAAGAAGGAGGTAGAGTTTATGCTAGTGTAGGTAATGATAATTATTTAAAAACCACTGTTTCTTACAACACAGGATTATTAGAAAATGGTATGTCAGTTTCAGCTTTATTTGGTAGAACAAATGGAGATGGTTACGTTGATGGTACTGAATTTGAAGGGTACAGTTATTATTTAGCATTTGGGTATAGACCGAATGATAATAATAACTTACAGTTAACCATTACTGGAGCTCCACAAAGACACAACCAAAGAGGTTTTGCACCAAGTATAGCTAATTATATTAAATACGGTAACGGAGTAGAACCAAACAGAAGATACAATTCAGATTGGGGATACAGAAGCGGAAAAGAAGATACTTTTAGTGGGAATTTCTACCATAAACCAGTAGCATCATTAAACTGGGACTGGAATATTAATGATAGCTCTAAGTTATCTACAGTTTTATATGCTTCTTTAGGTCGTGGAGGATCAGTAGGTTCTTTAGGACGTATAAACGGAGGGCAATCTTATTCAGATAATTTTAAAGATGAAAATGGATTGATTCGTTTTGATGATATTGTAGCTTGGAACTCTGGACAATCAGTTCCTGATTTTGGAGCAGATAGAGAAGGATATACTGGAGGAGAAGGAGGTCCTGCTTCTATTCAAGGTCAATTTATTAATGGAAATAACAGTAACACACCTCACAGAAGTTTAATACCAGGGTACGATAGAAACTGGAGGTATAGTGCTGAGAATGGAATTACACAAAGATCTTCAATGAACTCACACAACTGGTTTGGAGTTATTTCTAACTTTAATACAGAATTAAACGAGAATTTAACGCTTGACTTTGGAGTTGATTTAAGAACCTATAAAGGAATTCACTATAGAAGATTAGTAGATCTAATGGGTGCAGATGCATACATTGATAATGATGATATTAATAATTTAGGTAACGTAGTAACTGAAACTTATGAGCCTTCTATTTCTAACATTTTAAATGTATTTTCTAACGTAGACGATGAAGTAAAAGTAGATTATTACAATGACGGTAAAGTAAACTGGATGGGTGGATTTACTCAGTTGGAGTATAAAAATGATGATATTTCTGCATTTATTCAAGGAGCTGTTTCTCGTCAAAGTTTCAAAAGAATTGATTACTTTAACTATTTAGATTCTGATCCAGAACAAGAGTCTGATTGGCAAAATTTATGGGGAGGAAACGTAAAAGGTGGTCTTAACTGGAATATTAACGAAGAGCACAATATCTTTGGTAATGCTGGTTTCTATTCTAAACAACCTTTATTTGATGCGGTATTCCCTAATTATAATGATAATAACGTTAACGAAGGATTAACTAATGAGAAAATCTTAGGATTAGAAATTGGTTATGGTTTCCGTCATGAGAATTACAGCGTGAATTTAAACTTATATAGAACTTCTTGGAAAGATAGATTCTTAAGAGCGTCTGCTACCTTTAATAGAAGTCAACCAGATGAAGTAAGAGGTACAGCTAACTTAGAAGGTGTAGAACAAATTCACCAAGGTGTTGAGTTAGATGCAACTGCAAAATTTGGTAACTTAACAGTAAGTTTAATGGGGTCTGTAGCTAATTATGAATATGGAGCAGACGTAACAGCAACCTATTTTGACGAAGCAAATAATCCTGTTTTAGTTAATGGTCAAGAACAAATACAAACTTTATACTTAGATGGTAAAAAAGTTGGTGATGCACCTCAAACTACTTTCAGATTAGGATTTGATTATAAGGTTACTGAAGGGTTAAGGTTTGATATTAGTAGTTTTTATGTAGGAAGCTTGTATGGTGGTGGAATTGATCCAGAATCTTTTGGAGCTAGTTCTACTGATTCTGCATCAGATATATTAGAAGCTAAAAATAGAAAAACTATTGAATTACCAGGTTATGCATTAATAGATACTGGTTTATCATATAAATATAGCTTTAAAAATGATAGTTCAATCGGGTTAAGGTTAAATGTTAGTAACTTAACAGACGAATTATATATGTCAGAATCTGATACGAATATCGAAGCTAAACCTGGAGATGATACCTATAGAGGAGTTAACACAAGTAACAGAGTATACTTTGGATTAGGTAGAACTTGGAATATAGGTATAAACTACACATTCTAGTTACCCAATCTATATAAAACTTAAAACCACCTCTTAGAGGTGGTTTTTTTATGCAGAAAATTCAGTATTTTTACATTCAATAAAAAAAGCAGAAAATTATGATGAAAACTTTGCACTCTTACTGGGCATACGTTGTATTAGCAGTTTTAATAGTTACGGTGGTAAATGCTATTATAGGATTAGTACAAAAAAAAGAATTTACCCATAAAGAGTTCCGTTTAGGACTATTCACGTTAATAACAACACATATTCAACTATTAATAGGTTTAGGTTGGTACTTTATGTCTCCTTGGTACAAAACTTTAAAAGCAAATGGAAGTGAAGTTATGGGAGAGCCTATGACACGTTTGTTAGCAATAGAACACCCTATAATGATGATTATAGCTATCGTATTAATCACCATAGGTTGGTCTAAACATAAAAAACAAATAAAAAGTGAAGCCAAGTTCAAAACCTTTGCTATTTTCTACGGACTAGCATTAGTGTTAATCCTCGCAAGAATTCCTTGGAGCAATTGGTTTTAAGACAAAATTATAGTCCCGCTTCCGCGGGATTTTCTATTTTTGTACACTAGTTAAGTTTTAATAATGAAATCAGTATGATTTAATTTATTGAATAAAATAACCAAGCAAGTAATAAAATAACTAATAGAATGAAGTTTTTAAGTTATATACTCTCATCAATCTTTGGATTGGTGTTTTTCTCTTTACTGTTAATTTTCCATCCATTACAATGGTTAGGGCTAAAACTTTTTGGTCAAGAAGGGCATCAAAAAGTAGTAAACATCATGAATTGGTTTCTTATAAAATCACTTTTAATACTAGGAATTCGTGTTCAATTTGAGAACAAACAAGAGTTACCAGAAAATACTACACTAATTTTTGTAGCAAATCATCAAAGTACATTTGATATTCCGCCAATTATTTGGTATCTTAGAAGACACTACCCAAAATTTGTATCAAAGAAAGAATTAGGAAAAGGAATTCCTAGTATATCTTTTAACCTAAAACACGGAGGTGCCGCCCTAATCGATAGAAAAGACGCTAAACAAGCATTATCTGAATTAGGAAGATTTGCCAAAAGTATTAATAAAAATAAATGGTCTGCAGCAATTTTTCCTGAAGGAACGAGAAGTAGAACCGGAAAACCTAAACCGTTCTCTGTAAACGGGCTTAAAATGATTGTTAAGTACAATCCGGAAGCCTTTGTAGTCCCTATTTCAATTAACAACTCATGGAAAGTATTTAAATACGGAAAATTCCCATTGGGAATAGGAAGTCCAATAAAAATAATAACTCACGAGCCAATAAAGGTAAATAGCTTACCGTTTGATGAGTTAATTTCTAAGACAGAAGCAGCTGTAAAGTCAGCTATCTATTAGCATAAAAAACAAACAACAACAAATATAAACCCTTAATCTAAATTATGTCAATACAAAATATTAGAAAGGAAGTAATGCAAACGCTGGAAAAAAATATAGACAGTTTTGTAGACAAATTCTTAATGCCAATCGAGAAAATTTGGCAACCAACCGATTTTTTACCCAATTCACAAAAAGATTCCTTTATTGATGAAGTAAAAGAAATTCAAGAACTATCAAAAGAGCTTGATGATGATTTCTGGGTGGTATTAGTAGGTGATACAATCACTGAAGAAGCACTACCAACCTATGAATCTTGGTTATTAGACTTAGATGGAGTAACGCAACAACCAGATAACGGTTGGGCAAAATGGTTACGTGCTTGGACTGCTGAAGAAAACCGTCATGGAGATGTATTAAATAAATACTTATATCTTTCAGGAAGAGTAAATATGCGTGAAGTTGAAGTATCTACTCAACATTTAATAGCTGATGGTTTTGATATAGGTACAGCTACTGATCCATATAAGAACTTTGTGTACACAAGTTTTCAGGAATTAGCAACGTACATTTCTCATCATAACGTAGCAAAAATTGCAAAAAAACAAGGGCATAAGGCTTTGGCTAAAATGTCTCGTATTATTGCAGGAGACGAAATGCGTCACCACTTGGCTTATACCGAATTTGTAAAAGAAATTTTCAAAATAGACCCAAGTGAGATGATGTTGGCGTTTCAACACATGATGAAACATAAAATAGTAATGCCTGCAATGCATTTAAGAGAATCCTTTGGAGAAAAAGGAAGCTTATTTGATGATTTCTCAATAGTGGCACAAAGAATAGGAGTATATACTGGATTTGATTATGTAGATATTTTAAAGAAATTAAATGAAGCTTGGGAAATAGATAAGATTACGAACTTAACACCTGAAGCAGAAAAAGCACGTGATTTCTTAATGAAATTACCAGACAGAATGTATCGAATCACTGAACGTATGGTAGTACCTGATACCCAGTTCAACTTTAAATGGATGATTCCTGCATAAAAATAAAAACAGCAACCTTTCTTTTGGTTGCTGTTTTTTTATTGAAGTATAAACTTGTCTCTATCATCCAAAAACCGAAATCGGTTACGAGTTTTTATTTGTATTTTTTTATCTAACTCAACAATTAGTATTTCCTCAGTTCCTTGGTTGTTTTTAGCTAAACAATTCCCTAAAGTATCGTAGCAAATTGTATTCCCAGTATATTCATAATTGTTAGCATCTGCCCCTACTCTATTCACACCAATGGTATAACTCATGTTTTCAATTGCGCGAGCTTTTAATAAGCTATCCCATGCTTCAATACGAGGCTTAGGCCAGCTAGCTACATATAACAATAAATCATAATTTTCAGTATTTCTAGCCCATACAGGAAAACGTAAATCATAACATATTAGTGGACAAATTTTCCATCCTTTATAGTCAACTATAATTCTTTCAGTTCCTGAAGAAAACACTTCATGCTCACCTGCCAATGTAAATGTGTGTTTTTTATCGTATGTGTAAATCCTTCCTGAAGGATGAACAAATAATAAGCGATTGTAAAAATTATTATTTTCATAGATAATGATACTCCCAGTAATTGCAACAGCTTTTTTTTGAGCTAAATTTTGTAACCATTGAATAGTTTCACCATCCATAGTTTCAGCAACAGTTGAAGCATTCATAGTAAATCCTGTAGTGAACATTTCAGGTAAAACAATTAAATCAATATCCTCAGTTAAATTGTTAATTTTCTCCTCAAATCGTTTTTTGTTTGCTGTTGGATTTTCCCAAACTAAATCTGCTTGAATCAAAGCTGCTTTTAAGTGATTCGTTGTGTTCATGGATATAGGCTGTTTGTACTCTCAAAAATAGGATAAAAATTGTACTTTCGATTCAAGCTAAAACCATTTTATAAAAAATGCAGTCTTTTATTTCAGAAACGTTAGATACTATTTTACAAAACACCAAATCGTTTGAAAATGTTGTGTTTATACTTCCCTCACAAAGGGCGGGAGTTTTTGTGAAAGAAACGTTTAAAAATAAAATTTCTGCAGGCTTCTTACCAGAAATTATAAATATTGGTGATTTCGTTGAAGAAATTTCAGAAATGAAAAAGATTGATGCAGTTCAGCTTCTTTTCCATTTTTATACCATTTACAAAGAGCAAGAAGAAAATCCAGATTCTTTTGATGTGTTTTCATCGTGGGCATTTACAGTGTTACAAGATTTTAATGAGATCGACCAACACTTGATTAACACACGAGAGATATTTGTGTATTTACGAGATATTCATCGCTTAAGAAAATGGTCGGTAAAGGGAGAGTTTAAAGAAACAGAACTAATGAAAGATCACTTTGCTTTCATGGAAAAGTTGAACAAATATTACGATGCCTTTTATGAGTTTTTGATTAAAAATAATATTGGATATCAAGGAGTTTTATACAGAGAGGCAACTAAAAAAATAACAGAGTTCATTGGTAAGAATCAGCACAAGAAATACTTTTTTATAGGGTTTAATGCGTTAAATACAGCAGAAGAATTACTATTTGAACAACTTTTATTGGATGGAAACGCAGAAGCTTATTGGGATATTGACAGAACATTTTATGAAAGTCAACATCAAGCAGGAAGCTTTTTAAGAAAGTACAAAACTCGCTGGAAATACTATCAGAAGCATCCAATTCAAACCATTAAAGAGTATTTTTCAGAAGAGAAACATATTGAAGTAATTGGAGCCTCTAAAAATATCACACAGATAAAATATGCAGGTGAAATTTTAGCCAAACTTCCTAATTATAATAATACAGCATTAGTGTTGGCAGATGAAACACTGTTGCCGATTACTTTAAATTCATTACCAGCAACCGTAAATGCGGTTAATATTACTATGGGCTACCCTTTAAAAGATGTGCCTACGACAAGTTTAGTATTTGCTATTTTCCATCTATTTATTAATCAAGAAAAGTTAGAAAAGAAGAAAAAAAATCTTTTTTATCATAAAGATGTAGTCAGGTTAGTAAAAGACGCAACAATTTATACACTACTGCAATTAAATGAAGAAAAGAATATTGCTGATGTAATTTCACAAGCTATAGCCAAAGAAAATAACACATTTGTAAGCCAAGAAGAAATTGTTACATTTTTATCTCCTGTTAGTGAAGAAATAAAGAAAACTATAAAGAATATTTTTAACCCGTTTTTATCAATTAGTGAGTTTTTAAACAGAATAATTAATCTGATTAATTTGCTAAAAGAAAATGCGAATGAGTTAGAAAAAGAATATTTATTTCGTTTTTATACCGCATTTACTCAGTTACAAAACTTACACAATGAATTTGGGTATGTACAAGACTTAAAAACCTTACATCAATTTTTTAGACAATTAATCCAGTCAGAAAGCTTATCCTTTCAAGGAGAACCGTTACAAGGATTACAGTTAATGGGAGTGTTAGAAACACGTGTGTTAGATTTTGAAAATGTAATCATAACCTCAGTAAATGAAGGAATTTTACCAGCCAATCAACAGCAAAACACTTTTATTCCTTTTGACGTAAAAATAGAGTTTGGGTTGCCAACCTACAGAGAAAAAGATGCACTATTTTCTTATCATTTTTTCAGATTATTACAACGAGCTAAAAACATTTACATTTTGTATAATACTGAACATGATGTTTTTGGAAGCGGGGAAAAAAGTCGTTTTGTAACACAGTTAGAAATGATGCGAGACGATATTACCGAAAAAATTGTTAGCCCTAAAGTAGTAACTTCACCTGTTCAATTAAAAGAAATTAAGAAAGATGAAAAAGTACTAGAACGCTTACAAGAATTAGCTCAAAAAGGAATTTCCCCGTCAGCATTGACCAATTATTTGTATAATCCGATTGCTTTTTACAAGCAGAAAATTTTAAAAATTAATGAGTTAGAAGATGTTGAGGAAACCGTTGCAGCAAACACTATGGGAACGGTAGTACACGATACTTTAGAAGAATTGTATAAACCTTTTGAAGGAAAATTTTTGCATGCAGAAGATGTTGAGAAAATGCAGAAAAGAACAAAAGAACTGGTGAGTTTTTATTTTTTAAAGCATTTTAAAAACGGAGATTTAACCACAGGAAAAAATCGATTGATTTTTGAAGTAGCTAATCGTTTTGTAGAGAATTTCTTGACAAAGGAAAAACAATTATTGAAAGATGAGAACAATCAACTAAAAATAATTGCTACCGAGCAAGAGTTGTCCTCAGAAATAAGAGTTGAGGGAATTGATTTCCCAATAAAAATAAAAGGAATCGTTGATCGAATTGATGAGCTAAATGGTGTAACAAGAGTTATTGACTATAAAACTGGAATGGTTGATAGCACGAATTTAAAAGTACTCGACTTTGAGGTGATACGAGATTTAAAGTATCATAAAGCTATTCAGGTGATGTTATATGCTTTTTTATATACACAACACACACAATTTAATTTTGAAAAGTCTCTTGAAGCAGGAATTATCTCGTTTAAAAACTTAAAAAGTGGGTTTTTACAAATGAATTTCTCATCCAATTACCGAAAACCTGATAAAGCAATCACACAAGAGAAATTAGAAGAATTTATGGCTGAAATAAAAAACTTGTTAACAGAATTGTACAATCCGACAATTAGTTTTGTTGAGCCAGCCGATTTGCCATACTAAATATCTAGGTAAATAATTTCCCAGTTATGATTATTACTCCTGTAGGTTTTTAGGGTTTTAAAACCAATTGCTTTGTGTGCATTCATTGAACGAGTATTTTCTTCATCTACTTCAGTAATAATAGAATCGTATATTCCAGAGAACTCTTCTTTCATTTTTGTATACAAACCCCTAAAAACACCCTTTCCCCTGTAGTGTTTGTCAATACAAATCTGTCCCATTAAAATATAGGGTTTTGTACCTTGTAAAGTAGTATCAATTTCATCAAACATAGGAATGAGAATAGGGATGTCATTTCTAAAAAAAATAGACATTGATAAAGCATATCCAACAACATTACCATTACTTTTTGCGATGATATGTGGGTGTACATCGTTCATTTTTTTCAATAACTCAAAATTATGACGAACCGTAACAAACCCCTGTTCTTTTTTATCTGCTTCCGATAATTTTTCAGGTAAATTTTGTTGTTGCAACTCTAATATTTGAAGCAATTCTGTTAGGTTGGTTGTGGTAGTGAACTCAAGCATAATTTAAAGATAAAAAGTGGAGCATATCGGAGTCGAACCGATGACCTTTTGACTGCCAGTCAAACGCTCTAGCCAACTGAGCTAATGCCCCATTGTAAAATTTCTCACACTCATTTTACTTTGTTAGAAATAACTTCATTCCAAATATAATATTTTTAAGGACGCGCATTTACCCAAACTTCACCACCTTCAAAAAATTCTTTTTTCCAAATAGGTACTGTTTCTTTTAAGGTATCTATAGCATATTGGCAAGCTTCAAAAGCAGCTTTTCTATGCGGAGAAGAAACCGTAATAATAACAGGTATATCACCAATGGTTAACAAGCCTTCAGCATGGTGAATGGCTATTTTTGTTACTCCAAATTTTTGTAAAGCGGCATCAGCAATTTTTTGCATTTCCTTAATTGCCATGGGCTTGTAAGTAGAAAAATCTAGTTGGGTTACTTCTTTGTTTTGCGTAACATTTCTTACAGTACCTACAAAAACAGCAATTCCACCACAAGAAGGATCAGCCACAAAATCGTAACATTCTTGTAAGTTGAGTTTTTCTGAAGTTATTTTTATATATGTTGTGTTCATATTGGTATGTAAGTTTAACAAAGATATAAATAAGATTGAAAGCTTAAAAAGAATAGAAACCAATCAGATTTAAATAATTATTTTTGTTTGCTGAAACAGAACACAACTTAAAATGAAAACATTGAACGATTTCAATTTTGAAAATAAAAAAGCATTAATCCGTGTGGATTTTAATGTGCCTTTAAATGGTGCTTTTGAAGTAACAGACGATACAAGAATTCAAGCAGCAAAACCAACGATTATAAAAATATTAGAAGATGGAGGTAGCTGTGTGTTAATGTCACATTTAGGGCGTCCGAAAGGTAAAGAAGATCAGTTTTCGTTACGCCATATTGTTAGTAAAGTAACAGAAGTGTTAGGTGTACAAGTGAAGTTTGTTGATGATTGTGTTGGTTCAGCTGTTGAAGAAGCTGTTGTAAACTTAAAAAACGGAGAAGTTTTACTATTAGAAAACTTACGTTTTTACTCAGAAGAAAAAGCAGGAGATGTTGCTTTTGCTGAACAATTATCTAAATGGGGTGATGTATATGTAAATGATGCTTTTGGTACAGCACATAGAGCACATGCATCTACAGCAATTATTGCACAATTTTTTCCAGAAAATAAATGTTTCGGGAACTTATTAGCAGCGGAGATTGAAAGCATTGATAAAGTATTAAACAATTCAAAAAAACCAGTAGCAGCTATTTTAGGAGGTGCAAAAGTGTCGTCTAAAATTGGAGTGATTGAAAATATTATCGAAAAAGTAGATCATATCATTGTTGGTGGAGGAATGACATTTACGTTTATCAAAGCTTTAGGAGGAAAAATTGGAAATTCACTAGTTGAAGAAGATAAATTAGAGCTAGCGTTAGAAATTTTAGCGAAAGCAAAAGAAAATAATACAGAAATTCATTTACCAGTAGATGTTGTTATTGCAGATGCTTTTTCAAATGATGCGAATACGCAAGTGGTAGATACTAATGAAATTCCTGATGGATGGATGGGATTAGATTGCGGACCTAAAACTGTTGAAAAATTTGCCGAAGTTATCGCAAAATCTAAAACTATTTTATGGAACGGACCTTTAGGTGTTTTTGAAATGGAAAAGTTTGCACAAGGAACTATTGGTTTAGGAAATGCAATTGCAGAAGCTACTAAGAATGGTGCATTCTCGTTAGTTGGAGGAGGAGATTCAGTTGCAGCGGTAAAACAATTTGGATTTGCTGATAAAGTGAGTTATGTTTCTACAGGTGGAGGAGCGATGCTAGAAATGCTAGAAGGGCGCACCTTACCAGGAATTGAAGCAATTTTAAAATAATTTGTCATTTCGAGCGGTAGCGAGAAATCTCATTAAGGGAGTAATTTTTCAAATTAAAGATTTCTCAATCGTGCCTCTTTCGAAATGACCAATGGTTTTTAGTAAACCTTTAATAGTTATACAACAATATGAAATACACAACACTACCCAATACCGATGTAAAAGTTTCAAAAATTTGTTTAGGAACGATGACATGGGGTAGACAGAATACAGAAGCAGAAGGTCATGAACAAATGGATTACGCCTTAGAACAAGGAGTGAACTTTTTTGATACTGCAGAATTGTATTCTGTACCAGCTACTCCAGAAACATATGGAGCAACTGAGAAAATCATAGGTTCTTGGTTCAAAAAAACAGGAAACAGAGATAAAGTAGTGTTGGCATCTAAAATAGCAGGAGGCGGCGATTATACCGCGCATATTAGAACAGGAGGGTTCAATAGAAAAAATATAACTGAAGCGATTGAAGGTAGCTTAAAACGACTACAAACAGATTATATTGACTTGTATCAGTTACACTGGCCAGATCGCGGGGTGAACTGTTTTGGAGTACGTGATTACCCTTATAAAACTTCTGCGAAAGAAGCTGAAAAGCACTTAGAAATTTTAGAAACCCTGAATGACTTTGTAAAACAAGGAAAAATAAAACATGTAGGTTTGTCTAACGAAACACCTTGGGGGACGATGAAATACCTGCAAACAGCAGAACAACATGATTTACCAAGAATGGTAACTATTCAAAACTCATACTCGTTAATTCATAGAGGATATGAAGTTGGAATGTCTGAGGTTTCTATGAGAGAAAACATAGGTTTGTTAGCTTATTCTCCTTTAGCACAAGGAGTGTTAACAGGAAAATATATTGATGGAAAAACTCCAGAAGGAGCAAGAGGAACCTTATTTCCAAGGTTTATAGCCAGATATAAAAATGAAGGTTCAGAAAAAGCAGTTTTAGAGTATCAAAAAATAGCAAATAAACATGGGTTAACGTTAACAGAATTATCATTGGCTTATATTAATCAATTACCGTTTGTAACGAGTAACATTATTGGAGCTACTAAAATGAGTCAGTTAAAAGAGAATATCAATTCAATTAATATAGAATTGTCAGAAGATATTTTAGAAGAAATAGAAGCGGTACACAAAGTAATTCCGAATCCAGCACCTTAAACTAGGTTGAGAGAGGTATAAAAATATCCGAAGTAACATTACTTCGGATATTTTATGTTCTATCCTTTTTTAAACTATTCAACTACTTTAAAAGAAGTAGCTTTAAATCGATCATCTTCAACTTTCCCAGTAACTTCAGCCTTTCTAACTACATTACAAAATCCGATTTTTTCATCATGAGCATCACCAAAATCGTCTATGTGAACACCATCAATAAAATAGGCTTGTCCATCTATTTTTACAGCTAAATCACATCCGTTTTGGCTATTTAAACCAAATTGACATTGTCCGCAAGAAGCTTCAACGATTTGAGTTTTCTCTTTTGGAGTGTTGCAAGCAGCAATTCCTATAAAAGCTATAATTAGTAATTTTTTCATACTGTGAATATAGGTAAATAACCTTAAAAAACCCAGAATAAATTTATTCTGGGTTTTTTAGGACGGAACAATATTTATAGACTAACTTTCTTCTTCACCAACAAGTTCCCCTTGTGTGGTCACAGAGCCAGTAGTTGCGTTTCCGTAAACAGGAGTTTCATTTCTTAGAATATCAATTACTCTTGCGAAATTATCTGCCGTCATATATGGAGTTTCCTGTCTTTTCCCCTGAAATGTCGTAAAGTAAAATTTACCTAAATCAATTTTAGGATCCCATAAAGCCTGATAGCCTTTCAATTTTGTCCACCCTGTCGTTCCTTGTGCATAATGTGGCATAATATGTTAGTTTGAGATTAATAGTAGTATAAAAATACCAAAAAACACAGTTAAAAAGGGGTATCTATTTCCCGTTTTTAATAGGGTTATACTCCTTGTTTTTTAAGGATAAAACAACTTGTTTATCAAAGGGGGTATATTTAATATCCTATTTTATCTCGAACTCTTTGTAGCACATCTTTTGCTATTACACGAGCTTTTTCTGCCCCTACAGCTAAAGCTTCATCAATTTCATGACGGTTTTCCATATAGTGGTTGTACTTTGCGCGTACATCAGCAAATTTGTCTACAATTAATTCATAAAGAGCTTGTTTTGCGTGTCCGTATCCATAACCTCCATTTTTATAATTAGCACGCATTTCAGCAATTTGCTCTTCTGAAGCTAGTAATTTATATAGTGCAAAAACATTATCCATATCTGGATCTTTTGGGTCATCTAAAGCTTTACTATCTGTTTGAATCCCCATAATTTGCTTGCGTAATTTCTTATCTGGTAAGAAAATGTTGATGAAATTATTTCGTGATTTGCTCATTTTTTCACCATCAGTCCCAGGAACTAATTTGGTATTTTCACTTACTTTTTCTTGAGGCGGAATTAAAGTTTCACCTACAATATTGTTAAACCTGTTAGCTACATCACGAGTCATTTCTAAATGCTGTAACTGATCTTTTCCAACAGGAACAATTTCAGCATCATACAATAAGATGTCCGCAGCCATTAACATTGGATAGGTAAATAAACCAGCGTTTACATCGGCCAAACGATCAGCTTTATCTTTAAATCCATGAGCTAAGGTTAAACGTTGGTAGGGAAAAAAGCAGCTCAAATACCAAGTTAACTCGGTAACTTCAGGAATATCGCTTTGGCGATAAAACACAGTTTTACTAATATCAATACCACAGGCAAGCCAAGTTGCAGCAACACTATAGGTGTTTTCTCGCAATTCGTTTCCATCTTTAATCTGAGTTAAAGAGTGCATATCGGCTATGAAAATAAATGATTCATTATTTGAGTCATTTGCCATTTCAATAGCAGGTAAAATTGCTCCTAATAAATTTCCTAAATGTGGGGTTCCTGTACTTTGTACGCCTGTTAAAATTCTTGACATAGGTCTGTTTTGTAATATTTGTATTTAAGTTATTACTTAAGCAGGCAAAAATAAGCTTAAAATTTATCAAACAAAAGAAATTACTACATTCGCACATACAGTTAAACTCTGCAACAGAGATTTGTGATGATAAAGTTTAGTTATTCTACAAAAGAAAGGGTTAAATAATATTGGGTTATTTAAAATTTAAAGATTTGAAATATATATATTTTCCTTTTAGACTTATTTGGCGCATTTGGTTTTATGTGCTCATCATTATTTCCATATTAATTATGGCGCCATTTATGTTGATACTTACCTCAGAAGAAAAATACTATCCTATTTTTTGGAAGGTAATGAGAGGGTGGTCATTTTTTTTAATCTATGGGATGGGCTTTAGATTAAAGGTAGAAAGAGAGCAAGAAATAGATCGAAATAAAAGCTATATGTTTTGTGCCAACCATGCATCATTGATAGATCCATGGGTGTTAATTTCTACAAGTAAAAATCCAATAGTTTTTGTAGGAAAAAAGGAGTTGGTAAAGCTACCAATTTTTGGTTTTTTTTACAAAAAAGTAGTTGTGATGGTTGATAGAAATGATGCAAAAAGCAGGAAAAATGTTTATGGGAGAGCCAAGAACAGACTTAAAAATGGAACGAGTGTAGCTATTTTCCCTGAAGGGTTTGTACCAACAGAAAATGTTGTTTTAGCACCTTTTAAAAATGGAGCATTTAGTTTAGCAATAGAACATCAAATACCTATTGTTCCTCAAGTGTATTATGATGGAAAGCGATTGTTCTCTTGGGATTTTTTTAAAGGTGCTCCAGGGGTGTTTAGGGTAAAACAATGTAGGTTTATTGAAACAGATAATTTGGTTATGGAAGACAAAAATAAGCTTAAAGAGAAAACACATAATGTAATATACAATGAATTAATAATTGACGAGTTGTATATGAAAGATACTGATAGACCAAATAATGAGCGAGAATTTAAATCACCATTATAAAGACAAAGAGAAAAATTGAATATACATATTTACACATGGTTTCGGATTGTTGCTAAGTATTATTGCTCTCCCTTTTTTAATACAAAAATCACTCGGTTTTTATAGTTTTTGGAAAGTAGCCAGTTTTATACTTACAAATTAAGTTTAATAATTCTTTATGTAGCATCTATATTTTATTATGCAGCAAAAGAACCTAAAATTTAGACAGAAGTTAAATGTTTTTGATGATGCAACCATATATGTGTTAATAGCAGCGGATATACTGCTTTTTGCTTAGTTGTTTTGTTGCCAAAACTAGGATGCTATATGTTTTTTTTGTTTGATTATTTTCAATATTAGGTGTTATCTTAAAACTTTTTTACAGGCAAATTTGATAAATTACCAACAGTTTTATATTTGTTAATTGAGTGGTAGGTACTTTTTGTTATAAAACCATGTAATGGAAAATTTATCAAGTAAAGGACTACAAACACTTTTTTTATTTTATTTAAAAATTAAAATATAATCATGAAACCTTTCATATTTTTGTGTTTCTTAGAAGTTTAAGTCATTTTCTAACAATTTTTTTTTTATATTTAGAAAACTATGCTTTCTGATATAAACTCTTTATTTTATTCTTGGATTAGAGGAGGAGTTTTACTTCTTTTATTATATCATTTTGTGTTTTATTTAAAGAACAAAGAAGAGGTTTATAAATACTATTCGATATATTTATTAGGAGTGTTCTTTTTTTTAATAAAGGGCGTTTTTGTAAATGATTTTATGAATCGTGTTTATGAATACTTAGTTTTTTCAATCCAATTTATAGCTTTTTCATTTTATATACATTTTGCTAGAAAACTTTTTAATACTAAAAAGGATTACCCAAAATGGAATAAGACTGCAAAAAAAGTGGGTAAAATTTTAATTTTAATAGCTTTTCTTTTAGCTGTAATTCAGTTTTTTTGGGGATACGAAGTACAAAAAAAAGTACTTCTTTATGGAGCACCTCTACTATCAGTTGTTTTTGTTGGTGGGCTAGCTTATGTAGAAGTAATAAAAACAAAAGAAGGTGTATATTCTTTATTGGGTTCAGTTCTATTAATAATTGGAGCTAATATTACAGCAATAAAAATTATAAAAGGAGAACGTTTCTTAATTGATATAGACGTTCATCATATGTTTTACTTTTTTATTGGAATATTAATTCAAACCATTATTTATGCCTTTTTATTGGCGGATGTTTTAAAGAAAATAGAAGTCGAAAAATCAAGAATTGAACTTAATTTATTTAAGAAGTCTTCCCAATTATATGAATTAAAAATGACAGCATTTAAGAATAAGATGAACCCTCATTTTTTATTCAACTCATTAAATTCAATTAATAATTTTATTCTTCAAAATAAAAAAGAAGAAGCTTCTGCTTATATAACAAAGTTTTCTTCTTTAATAAGAAAAGTATTACAAACCACAGAAAAAGTGTATATTTCGCTTGAAGAAGAGTTAAAAATAGCAGAATTATACATAAATATAGAGTTAGCAAGGCTAAGAAATAGTTTTACGTACGAAATAATTATTGATAAAGATATAGAGGTAGAGTTAGTAAAAGTAGTTCCTCTATATTTGCAGCCCTTCATAGAAAATGCTATTTGGCACGGACTTAGCTTACAAAAAGGAGATAAGAAGCTACAAATAAAAGTAAAAAAGAAAGACGGTTTTATTGTTACAAAAGTAATAGATAACGGTGTAGGTTTTACAGAGTCTTTAAACCAAAAAAAGAATCGTGGAATTCAACGAAAGTCTTTTGGAATTGATACAGTAAAGAATAGACTTGATTTAATTTACTCCCCCCGAAACGTTTCCATTAAAATTAATGGAGTTAATTATGAAGAAACTAATGGAACTGAGGTTACCATTGTTTTTCCTAATGAGAAAATTTAAAGTAACGGGGTATGTTAAAAGTTGTAATCATTGATGATGAAAAAGACGCATTAGAAGCGTTAGAATGGAAGTTGAAAAAATGTGTAAAAGAAGAGCTATTGGTAACAAAATGTAGTTCTCCAACCATAGCGGTAGATATTGTTAAAGAACTACAGCCAGATCTTGTTTTTCTTGATATTCAAATGCCAGAAATGGATGGTTTCTCTTTTATTGAAAAGTTTCCAAATAGAAGTTTTCAAGTAATTTTTACTACAGCGTATGGTGAATACGGAATTAAAGCTGTGAAAGTAAAAGCTCTTGATTATCTTATGAAGCCTATAGATATAGATGAACTTACATTAGCTCTAGTTAAAGTAAAAAATCAATTAAAACATAAAGTCTTTGAAGAAGCGAATACTAAAATTAATATTCAGGCAGACGGTAGAGTATATCTAGTACCTAAAGAAGATATATTATACTTAAAATCAGATAAAAGTTATACTACGATACATTTAACTAATGGTAAAAATATTATAGCTACAAAAACTTTGAAAGAAGTTCATAAGAAAATCATATACCCCGAATTTTTGAGAGTTCATAATTCATACGTTGTAAACCTTAATTATGTTGTAGAATATAATAAAGGAGTAAATGAGCTAACCCTTAATGAAGGGACAATAATAGCCGTTAGCCGAAGTAAAAAAAATGAATTAATAAATACATTGAATTTAGATAAGTAGTGCTATTAGATATGACACCTGCGTTTATTCTTGGATACGAGGAGGGCTTTTGAAGCTTTTTATTTACCATTTTTAACTATATACAGAATAGAGATGTTTTATATAAGTATTACAGTATATCTCTCTTTTGATTAACTGTTTATTTAGCAAGAGAGATTTTTTACATCTAATATTGTACAACACTACTATCAAAATATAAGTTTTTCAATACAATATGCAGCATACGCTGTATTTATTTTGAGACAAGCTTGGTAAATATAAAAGAAGATTTTCTTAGGCTAGATAGAATTATGCTGTTGTTGACAACAACTACTAAGTGTAGTGCTTTTATGGGTATAAATCTCAGAAAAAAGTGACAGCATGTTTGGTGCCTTTTTCTACTATTTGTGCATTTTTAATACTCTTTCTCTAAAAATAAAACAAGTTTTTTATTTAATATTGGGTTCAATTATATTTTTAGTTTTTGCAGATATTAGCTCCTTAAAAATGATTAAAAGCGAATATTTTTAGTTGACTTTAGAGTGAGTTTAAGGTTTTATTATTCCGTAGGAGTTTTTATTAAGAGTATCATTTTAGAGAAATTATATATAGAAGGAGAAGTAGAAGTAAGTTTACTAAAATAGAGTAATCAAAATATTGAATTAAAAATGACAGCTTCTCAAAACCAAATGAATCCACATTTTTTATTTAATTCTTTAAATTCTATCAACAATTATGTGGTTCAAAATAAAATAGATAAAGCCTCAAATTTTATTACAAAATTTTCTTTGTTAATAAGAAAAATACTGCAAGTAATGAGTGAAAACTCAATAACCTTAAAGGAAGAACTTGAGATTTTATCAACCTAAAAAAAACTTAAACAAATGAGACTTAAAAATAGTTTTATGTATACGTTAGAAATTGATGAAAAAATAAACCTATAAAAACTACAAGTTGTTCCTTTACTTTTACAACCTTGTTATAGAAAACGTTATTTGGCATGGAAGAATTACATCTTTCAATTCAACTTAAATTAGATAGTTTGCATGCAACTATTTTAGATAATGGCATTGGTTTAAACGCTGCTAAAAATAAAAAACCACTCGGTATTAGTATAGTCAAAGAACATTTAAAGCTTATGTATGGTAAGGAAGTTAAGAATATCTTAACGGTATTTCTAATGAAGAAAATACGGGAACTAAGGTTTTCATAGTTTTTTCCATCTATTTACACTTTAATAATACCAGTTGTTTAGAGTTTCTTACAGATTATTAATTTTTTCCTACCAATTGTTTAAAACACAAAATTTTTATAAAGTATTCCTGTAAATTTACTTCATGCTTCAAGGGAATTGTGTGTTTGGGGGAACTCACAATAATCAAGGAAAAGAGGTTGAGATTCTTATCTCAACCTCTTTTATTTCCAACAAGTAAAAGGATGTTTGCTTAGGTTTGAAATATATATATTTTCCTTTTAGACTTATTTGGCGCATTTGGTTTTATGTGCTCATCATTATTTCCATATTAATTATGGCGCCATTTATGTTGATACTTACCTCAGAAGAAAGATACTATCCTATTTTTTGGAAGGTAATGAGAGGGTGGTCATTTTTTTTAATCTATGGGATGGGCTTTAGATTAAAGGTAGAAAGAGAGCAAGAAATAGATCGAAATAAAAGCTATATGTTTTGTGCCAACCATGCATCATTGATAGATCCATGGGTGTTAATTGCTACAAGTAAAAATCCAATAGTTTTTGTAGGAAAAAAGGAGTTGGTAAAGCTACCAATTTTTGGTTTTTTTTACAAAAAAGTAGTTGTGATGGTTGATAGAAATGATGCAAAAAGCAGGAAAAATGTTTATGGGAGAGCCAAGAACAGACTTAAAAATGGAACGAGTGTAGCTATTTTCCCTGAAGGGTTTGTACCAACAGAAAATGTTGTTTTAGCACCTTTTAAAAATGGAGCATTTAGTTTAGCAATAGAACATCAAATACCTATTGTTCCTCAAGTGTATTATGATGGAAAGCGATTGTTCTCTTGGGATTTTTTTAAAGGTGCTCCAGGGGTGTTTAGGGTAAAACAATGTAGGTTTATTGAAACAGATAATTTGGTTATGGAAGACAAAAATAAGCTTAAAGAGAAAACACATAATGTAATATACAATGAATTAATAATTGACGAGTTGTACATGAAAGATACTAATCGACCTAACAATGAGCGAGAATTTAAATCACCATTATAAAGACAAAGAGAAAAATTGAATATACATATTTACACATGGTTTCGGATTGTTGCTAAGTATTATTGCTCTCCCTTTTTTAATACAAAAATCACTCGGTTTTTATAGTTTTTGGAAAGTAGCCAGTTTTATACTTACAAATTAAGTTTAATAATTCTTTATGTAGCATCTATATTTTATTATGCAGCAAAAGAACCTAAAATTTAGACAGAAGTTAAATGTTTTTGATGATGCAACCATATATGTGTTAATAGCAGCGGATATACTGCTTTTTGCTTAGTTGTTTTGTTGCCAAAACTAGGATGCTATATGTTTTTTTTGTTTGATTATTTTCAATATTAGGTGTTATCTTAAAACTTTTTTACAGGCAAATTTGATAAATTACCAACAGTTTTATATTTGTTAATTGAGTGGTAGGTACTTTTTGTTATAAAACCATGTAATGGAAAATTTATCAAGTAAAGGACTACAAACACTTTT